>NZ_JBNGOY010000054.1:0-40889 GCF_050589805.1 Carboxylicivirga fragile
AAGTCCCCTTCAGGGGATTTAGGGGTAGTAAAAAAGGATATTTGATTACAAATTAAAAGTAACCTAATTGTGATTTTTACTTTTTGGACACCCTCTTTTTGTATTTTATACCTATAATTTTTTAATTAGTAAACGGTTTTAGATAAGTACTCTTATTTCTCTGGCCACTTGCTGGTTGTATTCAAATGCCATGTTTTTATAATTTACTAAATCAACGATTGAACCGATGAAACATAAACCTATGGTGAAAAGGTATAAAATCCCCATTCCAATTTGGTTTACCATAAAGCGCTGCAATCCGGGTAGAAAAAATAATCCAACTACAGACATGATTAATAGGGTCTGAGGATCTTTTCTTCGTCCACGATAGACCAATATAAAATTCTGTAGTTGCTCATCGCTAACGTCCTTAAGAAACGATTCAAGGAAAAGGGCTTCTTCAGTGTCAGCTTCAGGTAGTAGAGTAAAAATTCTATTCATAATTTTTGGTATTAAAGGATTTAAAATGAATATCAGGTTTCAGTAATGAATAGGATCGATAGAGTAGGAGAAGTAGAGCAGGAATAGCAAGAGGGTGAGTATGCCACGATTCGGCAAACCGGCCTCTAAATATAAAAGCAATGGAGTGTCCTAATCCACATCCAGGACAGAAATCGAAACCTAAATTTTTAAGCAGGCACAATGAAAAGTGACTGTCTAATTCAGGATTGGTAAACGCAAGTAGCACAATAGCTAACAACCAAAAATAGGCTTCGAGATGACGCTTTTTAAATTGATAGCTCACTTTATAGTAGTATTAAATATACGCAATCTTTTTCAAAATTACTAATCTTATATACGTGTAGGTTTATGATATACGTGCTTACATACTAACATATCCATAAAACTTATATACACAGAATGTTTCGATCTAACGACGGCCTATTAAGTACTCTATTTAATAACTATTGTTTTATTCTGAATTATTATTTTATCCAACCTTTATAATTGAATTCGCAGTTAACCCAGCTCTTATCAATGGTTATGTAGGTATCGCTTTGTTTCTCTTTAATCCAATCATCTAATGTTTCCTGGCGCTTTTTGTTTTCCAACATATTCTGCAACATTTGATAATCATCGCGCTTATTCGCTTTGTGTGGTGCTGTTTTCTTTTCGAGAAGAACTAAGCGATAGGTGGCTTGTCCTTTACGTTCATCCATCATGTAAAACGAGTTGGATAAATCATCAACTTCCATATTTTGAAGCTCCTTATTAATGGCTACTGGAATTTGAGATAATTCAAACTTTTTAGTTCCTGTCTCAGGATTAAGCATTGTACCACCGCTTACACGCGAATCCTTATCCATCGAGAAACGTAATGCAGCCTCTTCAAAACTAATGGTGTTGTCAGCAATTAAGCCGCGAATGGTGTCAAGTGTAGCTTTTGTTTCGTCCAAGGCTTTTTGACCTACCTTAGGCTTAATTAATATGTGACGACAATTGATGCGCTCACCCTTACGGTCGATCAATTGAATGATGTGAAAACCATATTCAGTCTCAACAATTTTTGAGACTCTTTTTTTATCCTGTAAGTTGAATGCTACACTGGCAAATTCAGGAACTAATCCTGATCGTGGCATCCATCCCAATTCTCCACCGCGTTGAGCCGATCCTTTGTCTTCCGAATATAATACAGCTAGCGTTGCAAAGTCGCGTCCTTCATTTATCTGACGTTGAAAATCGCGCAGTTGAGTTTTAACGCGGTCAATTTCTTTTTGCTCTATTTTAGGATTAAGCACAATTTGTTTCAATTCAAATTGCGTTGGTATCATTGGTAAGCTGTCCTTATTTACTGTTCTGTAGAAAGCGCTAATTTCAGCTGGCGTTACAGCAATGTTTTTGGTGATTTCACCTTGCATGCTTTGCGTCAGCATTTGTGTACGCACCATTTCCATTTGATCGCGTTTTATCTGCAGAAGTGATTTGTTAAAATATTCTTCCAACTTTTCCTTATCTCCAATCTGAGAAATAAAATAGTTAATACGTTGATCAACCTGATTTACTACTTCGTTTTCACTAATTTCAATACTATCCAGTTCAGCCTGATTAAGTAATAACTTACTTATTAATTGCTGTTCGAAAATATTGCACTTCAAGTCGCCAGCAAAGTTGGCTCCTTCCATTAATGACTGCTGATATTGATGCTCGACATCTGATTTTAAAATGGCATTATCACCAACCACAGCAATCACTTCATCGATTACATTAGATTGTGCATGAATAGATAGATTCGATGCTAATAAAGTTAAGATAAGGGTACTTAGGATATATATTCTTCGCATGCTTTCAGTTTTGTATATGCTATTTCGGACGCACTATTAGGCCTGCCGATTTTTGATTCTTGCAAATATAAAAAAAAGGATTAGCTTTTATGCCTGAGATGGCATAAATACAAGATTCAAGGTGTGATAAAAAGTGAAATATTAATGGTTTGATCTAATAGAACTTTAAGGATTTGTCTTTCAGGGCTTCTTCGTACAAGTCACTTTCTATTTGCTTGATAAATGCCATTCGTTTTTTGTTTAAAAGAATAGCCTTTATTTTTTCCTCAACATAGTCCATTGGTGCCAATTCAGCACTTAATTTAAATTCCTTTATGGCTAAGAAATAGTGAAATAAGGAATCGGAAGTTTCGTAATGTTTATTGTAACGAATGAATTGCTCCGTGCGAGCAATGGGTTCGGGTAGTTTGTTATTTATTTCTTTCATTGGAAGCCAGTGATCGAAGAACACTTCGTACTTTTTTGAGTTCTGAAAACAATAAGCTTCTAGCTTAACCATGTCCTCTTGCTTGTCAGAACGGTAAAGTTTTTTTAGTGTTTCAATATTAGGTGCTGTTTTTGGAACTATCACAAATACACCTTTAATAATAGGGTCGGTTAATTTAAAGTTATCGACCATTTCGTCGTAACATTGACTTATCTCGCTTCCTGTTATGAAGGGACTAAATTTTTGCTCCAATAATTTTTGTTGATATTGATGCACCAATAACGATCGGCGATATTCATCCAATAATGTTTCAACATCCTTTTCTTCGGGAGTTAAATTAAGCTCGGCTTTACGCAGTAGTAATTCCGAGCGAATCCAACGATTAATATAATCCTGAGCAAAGAAAACACTGTCTTCATCTGAAAGATGATTGGGGATAGCCCTATACAACATGCCATTCGTTAGTTGTTTATCTCCAACCAATAAGATGGGTTCATTATTCTCTTGCTTATCGTTCTCAGAACATGAAAAACATAAAAAGCATGCGAAGATGCAAAGGGTTATGATACTACTTTTAGTGAACAGATATTTCATTGCGGAAACCATAAATCTTGAGTTTGTATCACAAATATACAATACTATTGCAGCTCTAAAAATTATTGCTTGGTCTCTTCAATAATTCTTGTGTTGATCTGCGGATTGTATTTTTTATTTAAAGCTTCCACCCAGTTTTTCTCTAATTCTGTCTGGTAGTCCGACATCACCATTCCACGAACCTCATTAAGTTCACGCTCTCTCTCTAAAATGTGCTCACCCTTGCGAAGGAGATATTTATAATCTTTTGCTTTTTGTTTTTCAGAACCCCAAATTTGTTGATCCAACAGTGGGTATTGGCCTTTTTTAAATGTGCCTTTTTCAACCTTTGCATATAATTGAATGTCCTTTTTGAGTGAATCATTCATTATAATTGAGGTGTCGGATAGTATGAGTTGAAGTTTTTTGTAATCTTTCTTTTTCTTGCAAAAATATAAGGTGCCTTCAAAGCACTCTTCCTGACGATATTTCTCTTTGTTGGCGATGAAGAATTCAGAGAGGCCTAATGTATCCGTTGAAGCTTTGTTCCAGATTTCTTTTTGGCTAATCTCAAAAATAAGCAGTCCATCGTGATATTCATTCATCAGATACCTAAAGTCGGGATACTTATTTTTTAGTACACTTTTTTCATATGCCAACAGTTCTGTGTCCATATAACTTTCCCATGCAGCTAACACTTCTTCATTGTTAATCTTCGATATGTCAATTCTACTTCGATCGAGGTGCGCTAAGAAATCATCACTACTTATGGTTTGATCAGCAAAAGTACAGAGCGATATATTAGTTGCTTCTTTATTACCAGTACCTTTTTTAAGGTCCAAAATTAAATTACGATCATACTTTGGTTTGTACTCAGCTCTAAGTTTTTCAATGGTAGCTTTTTGCCCAGCATAAGCACGCTCGTCACGTTTTATCTTTTGTAGAATGTCCTCTTTTTGTTCTTCTAATGGAGCGATTGGCCTTTTCTCAATAAGTTTGATGATATGCCAGCCAAATGGTGTTTGAATTGGTTTTGATATCTGTGCACTATCTTGCAAGGCAAAGGCTTCTTTTGCAAATTCAGGAACCATGCGTCCTGTTCCAAACCAAGGTAGTTCTCCATTGTTTTGAAGTGTGTTTTTGTCGTCAGAATACGCCTGAACCAAAGTGCTAAACTCAGCACCATCCAATAATTGTGAATATACCGAATCAATGTCTGTTTTTGCCTGTTCCTTTAAATTAAGAGGTGCATTGGGAGGTATGATCTTCATGATATGTGCCACTTTAATCTCACCTGGATTTTTTCTCTTGTCGTGTACATAGATAAGGTGATAACCGAATGATGTTCTTACTATGTTGGAAACGTTTTGAGGTTCAGTTGTGAATGCTGCTTTCTCGAAAGGATATACCATCATGAAACCGGTAAAGTAGCCAAGGCGACCGCCATTTTTGGATGAAGGCCCCTCTGAATGTTCGCGGGCTATCTTTGCAAATGATGCTTCGTCAGTGATTAATTCCTTTAGAGCTTTAATGCGATTATAAGCTTCTAAAGTATCTTCTGGTGTTGCTGATTGTGATAATTTAATCAGAATATGAGAGGCATCAACTTCATAGAGTAAATGTTCGTAAGCCTCCTTTATTACAGCATCTGTGGCCTTTTTGTCGGTTAAGTAGGGTTTAGCAAGTTCGTTGTAATAATACTCTAGTTCATTTTTAAAACTGGGCATCGTATCATAGCCTTGTGCCATTGCTTCGTTAACCTTAAGTTTGTAGTTAACAAATATTGGTACGTACTCTTCTCTTGTTAAAGGTTCTTGCGACAAAGAATTATTTTTGTCAAAAATGTAATCGAATTCTTCAATTGAATAGTTATTCTCACCAATGGTTAATAAGGTGTTGTCTTGCGCAGTGCTAATAACTGGTAAAAATGCATTAAGTAAGAAGATGCCACTAATGGCTAGGAGTATACGTGTATTCATCATTGTAGATTGTTCAATTATATTATTCCTTAATTAACGTTCGCAAATTTAGTTTATTATACTTTTAGAAAATATGTTTTGTCGCGATAAATTTATAACAAGCTGTTATAATATAAAAAAACGCCCGAATCATAAATGAAACGGGCGCAATAATATAATAAGCTCTTTTTTATCTAGAATAATTCGGTGCTTCACGTGTAATGGTCACGTCATGCGGATGGCTCTCACTCATACCGGCATTTGAAATTTTCGTAAATTTAGCTTTGTGTAAGCCTTCTAGGTTTCCGGCCCCACAATACCCCATGCCAGCTCTTAATCCACCAACCAATTGATAGATTACTTCATAAAGCGTTCCTTTATAAGGTACACGAGCAGAAATTCCTTCTGGCACTAATTTCTTAATGTCGTCTTCAACATCTTGGAAGTAACGATCTTTTGACCCTTGTTGCATCGCCTCAACAGATCCCATGCCTCGGTATGCTTTAAATTTACGACCATTGTAAATAATGGTCTCACCCGGAGATTCATCAACTCCAGCGAATAAACCACCGGCCATTACAGCGTGTGCTCCTGCAGCAAGCGCTTTAACGATATCGCCTGAATAACGAATTCCTCCATCGGCTATAACAGAAACACCAGTGCCTTCTAGTGCTTTGGAAACATCGTGAATGGCAGATAACTGTGGTACCCCAACTCCTGCGATAACACGTGTTGTGCAGATTGAACCTGGACCAATGCCAACTTTCACACCATCAGCTCCAGCTTTAACTAAGTCTAGTGCAGCCTCAGCAGTAGCAATGTTACCAACCACTACATCAAGACTTGGGTATTTTTCTTTGGTTATTTTCAAGGTTTCTAAAACACCTTTACTATGACCGTGTGCCGTATCAATAACAATGGCATCAACATTGGCAGCTACCAATGCATCGATGCGCTCGAATGTGTCAGATGTTACTCCAACACCTGCAGCTACGCGTAAACGACCCTTCTCATCTTTACATGCTAAAGGTTTATCTTTTGCCTTAGTGATATCCTTATAAGTTACCAAACCAATTAGTTTGTTGTTGTTGTCAACAACTGGCAACTTTTCAATTTTGTATTGTTGAAGAATGGCAGCAGCTTTTTCTAAGTCGGTAGTTTGGTTTGTTGTAACCAAATTCTCAGTGGTCATTACCTCGTCAATTGAACGTTCCATGTTTGGTTCGAAACGTAAGTCGCGGTTTGTAACTATACCTACTAAGTATCCATAATTGTCTACCACTGGAATTCCACCTATCTTATATTCGGCCATTAAACCTAAGGCTTGTCCAACCGTACTGCCTTGAAGTATGGTAACCGGGTCATAAATCATTCCATTTTCTGCACGCTTTACCGTTACTACTTGTTTGGCTTGCTGGCTTATACTCATGTTTTTATGAATAACGCCAATGCCACCTTCGCGAGCAATAGCGATAGCTAAGCTAGCTTCAGTAACAGTATCCATTGCGGCTGATACAATAGGGGTGTTAACAACAATGTTTCTTGAAAAAAGACCATTAAGTTTAACATCTCTCGGCAAAACTTGTGAGTATGCTGGTATTAGTAAAACATCATCAAATGTTAAACCTTCGGAAACGATTTTATCCTCAATAAATGACATGGAACCTTTGTTTTTGGGATTAAAAAATTTTGGCAAAACTACTAAAAAATCACACATCTGCTTCGCTTTAAAATGTTAATATTGGTTTAAAAAATAAACTTAGACCAATGGGTCGGTGGGAGCTTTTGAGAAGCGATTTTTTTAAGTGCTTGTAAGGCTTGGAAGATTTGGGTTTACTTCTCTTGTGGTAGGATTTGTATTGAACAATAGCGCGTGTGCTTATTTGGAGAGATTGGCCTAAAAAATATTTGTTTTGAACGCGATGTTAAAAAAATACTACGCTCGTTTTCTTTAATTTCGGCTACCTTTGTTTGCAATATGAACGTTTTTCACCACATATTAAAACAGTATTGGGGCTACGATGCATTTCGCCCTTTGCAGGAAGATATTATTCAATCGGTTGCTGATGGCAAAGATACACTTGGTTTAATGCCAACTGGAGGTGGGAAGTCTTTGACTTTTCAGGTACCCGCATTGGCTAAAGAAGGTGTTTGTATTGTTGTAACGCCATTAATTGCCTTAATGAAGGATCAGGTAGCTAATTTAAAAAAACGTGGTGTTAAAGCTGTTGCTATACATTCAGGCTTGTCGAAAGATGAAATTAATGTGGCGCTTGATAATTGTATTTTTGGTGGTGTTAAGTTTTTGTATTTATCACCTGAGCGTTTAGGAACGGATTTGTTTAAAGATAAGTTGGTTCAGTTAAATGTTTCACTGTTGGCCATTGATGAGGCGCACTGTATATCACAATGGGGGTATGACTTTAGGCCATCTTATATGAAGATTGCTGAAATTCGCGAGTTAATTCCTGATACGCCAATTTTAGCTTTAACTGCGACGGCTACCCCTGAGGTGGTTGATGATATTCAGGATAAATTACTTTTCAAGCAAAAAAAACTATTTCAAAAAAGCTTTAAGCGCGATAATCTAATTTATGTGGTGCGTTATGCTGAGGATAAAGAGCAGCAACTTTTAAGTGCGCTTCAGAAGGTGAAAGGAAGTGCTGTTGTATATGTAAGGAGTAGGAAGAAGACAAAGGAATATGCTGAGATGCTTTTGAAAAATGGTGTTTCGGCCAGTTCGTTTCATGCTGGAATGCCTCAGGAATATAAGGATAAGCGTCAGCAAATGTGGACAAATGATGAAGTACGTGTGATAGTTTCCACCAATGCATTTGGGATGGGAATTGATAAGCCCAATGTTCGCATAGTTATTCATATGGATGCGCCTGATTCTTTAGAAGCTTATTTTCAGGAAGCGGGAAGGGCAGGCCGCGATGAGAAAAAAGCATACGCATTAATGTTGTGGTCAAACAACGACAAGGCGCGATTAAAGCGAAGTATTCCTCTTTCGTTTCCGGATAAGGAAATAATTATTCGCGTGTATGAAGCTTTGGGGAATTTCTTTCAAATAGCGGTTGGTAGTGGTTATGGAATGATTTATGATTTTGATATGGGGCTGTTTTGTAGTACTTACAAAATGAATATCATGATTGTTTATAATAGTTTGAAAATATTGCAGCGTGCTGGATATCTCGAATTTTCAGAGGAAATGAATTTGGCTTCAAAGGTTCACTTTATAATGCGACGCGACGAGTTATATAGATTTCAGGTTGCTAATGAAACCTTTGATCGTTTTTTGAAGCTTTTATTGCGTTCGTATACAGGGTTGTTTACCGAGTATGTTTCGGTGAATGAGGAGGTGTTGGCTAAGCGAATGAATGTAACCAGGAAAGCAATTTACGATTACTTGCTTAGTTTGAGTAAACTTAAGGTGATTAAGTATATTCCTCAGCGTAAAACACCAGTTATTACATACACCACATCGCGTGAAGAAGGTCGGCATGTGGAATTAAGAAAAGCGGTTTATCAAGATCGTAAAGAAAAATACGAAGGGCGGATTCAAAGTGTTATCGATTATGGAACCTACAATCATATCTGCCGGAGTAAGCTTTTGTTAAGTTATTTTGGACAAACTGATTTAACAAATTGTGGGCATTGCGATGTCTGTCTGGAGATTAAGAAAACTGATTTATCGGTAAGCGATTTTGATAAAGTACAGAATGAACTGGAAAGTATACTTAAGCAAAATCCAATGTCTCTTAATCAATTGAAGGAAAAAGTTAAAGTGCCTTCGGATGAGCTGGAAAAGGTAGTAAGATGGCTCGAAGAATATGAAATAATTGGTGTTTCGGAAGATGGCATGTACGAATGGTGGCGCAATTAATTACGTGACTAAATCACTTTAAAGTCAGCATTGATAAGGATTGAAAATGACAACCATCGGCATGCACCTAATCTGCTTTTTTTTTGTTACTTTTGGCGATTAATAAAATCAATAATTGACTTAAGAGGGGTTGAATAATAGTCGTATATGGAAGAGCCTTTAGAGCACATTGTTTATTCCAAGAATGTAATTGAATTTGTTACTGTAGCCAAGGAGTTTTGTACATTTATTGAAGGGTGCGAACATTATTCGCGCACTGATTTTGTAACGGTTGCAACTCGAATTATTCCTTTGATATATATTAAAGCTGCTGTTTTGCCAAAGATAGAAGTTGAGCTGGACGAACCTATTGAAAAAACAGTTGATGAAATTGTTTATGAGCAGGTACAAGCTTCAGTCGCTTTTAAGTTAGGGCGATTTAATGATTATTTAGAAGTATTCACCGCTGATATGCAACGTAGCGATACGCCAATTATCGCATTTATTGCCGAGGATATTGCAGATATATATCAAGATCTTAAGGATTTTATTTCGGCCTATCGAATTGGAGCGGTTGAAATAATGAACGATGCCTTAGCTGTTGTTCAGCAAGATTTTGAAATGTACTGGGGGCAACGGATTGTGAACACCTTACGTGCATTGCACGCAGTGCTTTATGGTGAAGAAGATTTGGAAGAAGAGGAGGGAGAAGAGACTTTACAAAAGGAGCGAAAAACAGATAATTGGTTCGTTAGTCGCATGCAGAAGGATTGGCAAGAAGAACAGGAAGATTAGTTAATTGAAAAGACACTAGTTAATGCAAAAAACCATATCGAAGGAGGAACTAAGTTTATTGCCATTACATCATTTCGAAGGAAATGTGGTAGTTGTAGAAGATGAAAGCCAGATTGAGGAGCAAGTAAAAGAGCTTGAGCAATGTTCTGTTATTGGTTTTGATACGGAAACGAAACCTTCTTTTCAAAAAGGAAAGATTAATAAAGTATCGCTTTTGCAGTTTGCATCGCCAGAAAAGGGCTATTTATTCCGATTGAATAAAACAGGATTACATCCGTCTTTGATACGTTTAATGGAGAATCCGGAAATTCAAAAGGTTGGTGTTGCTTTAAGAGATGATATAAAAGGCTTACAGCGTTTAGAAGGGTTTAGTCATGCTGGTTTTGTTGAGCTGCAGGATTATGTGAAAGATGTGGGGATAGAAGATATGAGTTTGCGTAAATTGGCTGGAATTGTATTAAACTTCCGCATAAGCAAGCGACAGCGTTTATCCAACTGGGAAGCTCCTCACTTAACCGATAGTCAGGTTATTTATGCTGCTACCGATGCATGGGTGGGGGTTGAATTATTTAATAAACTTACAGCGGAATTTCCGCAATGTGAAGTTCAAACTTTATAGAATTTGATTTATGGCAAAATTGCCTCAACTCGTTTTAAAAGCAGGTAAAGAACAAAGTTTAAATCGTTTTCATCCCTGGGTATTCTCGGGCGCCATTAAGAAGATTAAGGGTGAATTGATGGAAGGTGATTTTGTGGAAGTTCTGGATAGTAACGAAAATTTCCTTGCCTTAGGTCATTCTATTATTGGTTCCATCTCAGTTCGGGTATTATCCTTCGAACAGGTTGAGATGGATTATGATTTTTGGCGAAATAAAATTCAGAAAGCATATGATCTTCGTAAGGCCATTGGTTTGGCTGAAAATGAACAGACTAATGCCTATCGTTTAGTACATGGAGAAGGTGATTATCTGCCTGGCTTAATTATAGATTATTACAATGGAACTGTAGTTGTTCAGATGCATACGGTTGGTATGTACCGTATTCAGGATGTAATTGTTGATGTACTGAAAGATGTGTTGGGCGATAAGCTTAAATCAGTTTATGCTAAGTCGGAGGGAACATTGCCATATAAAGCATATGTGGATGCTACCAATGGGTATATTTACGGAGATAAGCCAGAGAAGATTGCCCTTGAAAATGGTTTAAAATTCCACGTGGATTGGGAGAAGGGACAGAAGACTGGTTTTTTTGTTGATCAACGCGAAAATCGTTCTCTCATTGAGCGCTATAGCAAAGGACGTAAGGTCTTGAATATGTTTTGCTATACAGGTGGTTTTTCCTTTTATGCCATGCGTGGAGATGCTAAGCTGGTTCATTCGGTTGATAGTTCGGAGCGCGCCATACAGGTAACCAACGATAATGTGCAATTAAATTTTCCGGGAGATGAACGTCATCAGGCCTTTGCCGAAGATGCTTTTAAGTACTTGGGAGAAACAAAAGATCAATATGATCTGATTATATTGGATCCGCCTGCTTTTGCCAAACACCAGAATGTGGTAAAAAATGCACTTCAGGGCTACCGACGCCTTAATGCCAAGGCTATGGAGCAAATTCAGAAGGGCGGCATTCTGTTTACCTTTTCATGTTCGCAGGTAATAACAAAAGAGCAATTCAGAACAATGGTGTTTTCGGCGGCAGCGCGTGCGGGACGAAAAGTTCGTATATTGCAGCAATTAACTCAACCTGCTGATCATCCGGTTGATATTTACCATCCCGAGGGAGAATACCTTAAGGGACTGGTAGTTTATGTAGATTAAATATTACTAAAAAGATAATCTTGGAGTTTAAAGAATTTGATTTTTCCAATGAGTTGCTAGATGGATTGGATTCCATGCGTTTTGAAAAAGCAACACCTGTTCAGGAGAGAACCATCCCAATTATTAAGGAGGGTAAAGATCTGATTGCCGTTGCGCAAACCGGAACGGGTAAAACAGCTGCTTATTTGTTGCCTGTACTAGATAAGCTAGTACGAGATGGGCATAATAAAATAAATGCTTTAATCATTGTTCCTACGCGTGAGTTGGCAATTCAAATTGATCAGCAAATGGAAGGATTTGGTTACTTTCTTGATGTATCGTCAACTGCTATTTATGGTGGTAATGATAAGGATGAATGGAACCGCCAAAAAAATGCTTTAACCACCGGGGCTGATATTGTGATTGCGACTCCTGGTCGATTGATACAGCATCTGACCATGGGTTATGTAAAAATGGATACGCTTCAGCATTTGATTTTAGATGAGGCAGATCGCATGTTAGACATGGGCTTTTTCGAAGATATTATGCAGGTGGTTACTTTCTTGCCTAAAGAGCGTCAAACGCTTATGTTTTCGGCAACAATGCCTTCAAAAATTAGAGAGTTAGCTAAAAATATATTGCAAGACCCTGATGAGGTGAATATCGCCATGAGTAAACCAGCGGAAGGTATATTGCAAGCGGCTTACATGGTGTATGATACACAAAAGGTAGCTTTGTTAAATGACTTATTGAAAGATAAAGATTTACCAAGTATTATTGTTTTTGCCTCAACTAAAATAAAAGCCAAGGAGATTGCTCGTTCTTTGAGAAGCAATGGTTTTAATGCCAAAGATATTCATTCTGACTTAGAACAGGCTGAGCGTGAAGATGTGCTCCGGGAATTTCGAAATAGGAAGGTTCAAATAATTGTGGCTACCGATATTATTGCTCGTGGTATTGATATTGAAAAGATCGATTTGGTGATCAATTTTGATGTACCACGCGACGCTGAAGATTATGTACACCGCGTGGGTAGAACTGCTCGTGCGCAAACGCAAGGAGTAGCAATAACTTTAATAAATGATAAGGAAGTGCTTGAATTTCATAAGATAGAGCAACTTATCGAAAAGGAAGTTTATAAAATTCCATTACCTCCGCATATTGGTGATGCTCCTGAGTACAATCCTGGTGCCTTAAAAAAAGGTCGGGGGCGCAAAGGTGGTTACAATAAGAAACGTAGCTTCAACAAAAAGCCGCGAACCAATAAAGGAGGAAACAAGAGCTAAGAAAATCTTTTAGCTCCTCTTTAAGTTTACTATTTTCACAAGCTGATCTAGTTTATGGATGGTTGTACTATTGTTAATTCTCATATTTTTATTCAATGCAAAATTTGTTTGTTGATCTAATCGCTAAGGAGTTAAGTCTTGTAAAGACGAGTGTTTCTAATGTGTTAACGCTTTTGGATGAAGGAGCTACCATTCCATTTATCAGTCGTTATCGCAAAGAAATGACTGGCAGTATGGATGAGTTGGATATTGCAAACGTGAAGGAGCGCTATGAGAAGCTTCAGGAAATTGAAAAGCGGAAAGAGAGCATCCTAAAATCGATGGATGAGCAAGGTGTGCTAAGTGATGAGCTTCGAAAAAAGATAGAGTCAACCTACGATTTAACAGAACTTGAAGATATTTATCTGCCTTACAAACCAAAGCGTAAAACGCGTGCTGTTAAAGCTCGTGAAAAAGGTTTGGAACCTTTGGCTAAGATTCTGATGAAACAATATGAGAACGATGTTGAAGGAAAAGCCAATGCCTTCGTCAAAGGTGAAGTGGAAACTGTGAGTGATGCTCTACAAGGAGCACGCGATATAATCTCAGAATGGGTTAATGAGCATCGGGTAGGGCGCGAAATAGTGCGATCTGTGTTTGAAAAAGAGGCTATTATTACTTCAAAAGTTGCCAAAGGAAAAGAGGAAGAAGCGGCAAAGTACAGCGATTATTTCGAATGGAGTGAACCATTGAAAAAATGCCCATCGCACCGATATTTGGCTATGCGCCGTGGAGAGAAAGAAGGTTTCTTGAAGCTTAGTATTGGGCCTGATGCTGAAAATGCCTTGGATCGATTGGATCGTTATTTTGTAAAAAGCGATACAGAGGCGGCTGGTCAGGTACAGGATGCTATAACCGATGCCTACAAACGCTTATTGTCACCTTCCATTGAAACGGAATTTTCGAATTTGTTTAAGGAGAAATCAGATACCGAAGCCATTCGGGTTTTTACTGATAACCTACGTCAGTTATTATTGGCTTCGCCCCTTGGGCAGAAGCGTGTTTTGGCTTTAGACCCTGGTTACAGAAGTGGTTGTAAGGTAGTATGTCTCGATCAGTACGGAGGCTTATTGGAGAATTGTAATATTTATCCTCACCAGCCTCAAAACGAATATCAAAAATCGAGCGATACAATCACGCGCTTGGTTGAAAAGCATAAAATAGAAGCCATTGCCATTGGTAATGGCACAGCTTCGCGCGAAACAGAAGCTTTTGCGAAAGGTTTGAAATTTAAACATGAGGTGCAAATTTTTGTAGTGAGCGAAGATGGAGCTTCGGTTTATTCAGCAGGTAAAGTAGCTCGCGAAGAGTTTCCTGATTACGATGTAACAGTGCGTGGAGCTGTTTCCATCGGTCGACGTTTGATGGATCCTTTGGCAGAATTGGTTAAGATTGATGCAAAATCCATAGGTGTTGGACAGTATCAGCACGATGTGGATCAGAATCAATTAAAAAAATCTTTAGATCAAGTTGTTGAATCGTGTGTTAATCAGGTTGGGGTTAACCTTAATACAGCGAGTAAGCATCTATTAACCTATGTTTCAGGATTGGGACCTCAGTTGGCTCAGAATATCGTAGATTACCGAAGTGAGAATGGTGCATTTGATTCACGTGATAAGTTAAAGAAAGTACCGCGTTTGGGTGCCAGAGCCTACGAACAGAGTGCAGGATTTTTAAGAATAGCTAATGCTAATAATCCTTTGGATAATACAGCGGTTCACCCAGAGTCGTATCGTATTGTCAAACAAATGGCAAAGGATTTAAAGTGTGAAGTAGCTGACCTTATTGCTGATAAGGTTTTGCGTCAAAAGGTTGATTTGAATGCCTATGTGACCGATAAAGTTGGCTTGCCTACATTGAATGATATCATGTCGGAGCTAGATAAGCCAGGCCGCGATCCTCGTGAAACGATTAAAACCTTTGAATTTGCCGAAGGAATCTTTTCCATTGATGATTTACACGATGGTATGGAGTTGCCTGGAATCGTTACTAATATTACCAATTTTGGTGCCTTTGTTGATGTTGGTGTAAAACAGGATGGCTTGGTGCACATTTCTCAATTAGCCAATCAATATGTGAGCGATCCTAACCAGATTGTTAAATTACAGCAGCACGTAAAAGTAAGGGTCATTCAAGTTGATCGCCAGCGTAAACGTATTCAATTGTCGATGAAGGGACTCAATTAGAAGGTAAATTATTTCAAGTATCTAATCATTGCGGTATATTGCTGTTTGAAAAATGATTTGATATGACCAAGTGTTTAGTTTTTATTCTGACTTTCTTTTTTGTCGTTTCTTGTTCACAAAAGCATGAGAAGGAAAGTGGCAAGCCTAATGTTATTATCATATTCACTGATGATCAGGGGTATCAGGACCTTGGGTGTTTTGGTTCCCCGGATATTGAAACGCCTCACCTGGATAAATTGGCAAAAGGTGGAATCAGACTTACAGATTTTTACGCTGCTCAAGCCGTATGTTCTGCTTCTCGTGCAGGGCTATTGACGGGTTGTTATCCTAATAGAATAGGTATACATGGAGCCTTTATGCCCGATAGCAAACATGGCTTGAGTTTGTCGGAAACGACCATTGCTGAGATGTTAAAAGCTAAGGCTTATAATACTGCAATTTTTGGTAAATGGCATTTGGGAGATCATCCGGATTTTATGCCATTAAACCATGGCTTCGATGAATTCTTTGGGATTCCATACTCCAACGACATGTGGCCAATGCACCCTCAGCAAGGTCCCATATTTGATTTTCCTCCCTTACCATTATTTGAAAATGAAACCATAATTGACACTTTGACTGATCAAAGCCTGCTAACGACTCAGATTACTGAACGGAGCGTTGATTTCATTAAACGCAACAAAGATGTGCCGTTCTTTTTGTATGTTGCACACCCACAACCGCATGTGCCATTATATGTTTCGGATAAATTTAAGGGGAAATCAGAAAGAGGTTTATATGGTGATGTTATTATGGAGATTGATTGGTCTGTCGGTCAAATAATGGAAACATTAAAACAGTTAAAAATTGAAGATAATACCCTCCTTATTTTTACATCTGATAATGGCCCATGGTTAAATTATGGAACACACGCTGGTAGTGCCTATCCTTTAAGAGAAGGAAAAGGTACGGCACTTGAAGGTGGGCAAAGGGAGCCGTGTATTATTTATTTTCCAGATGAGATAAAACCAGGAAGAAACATTGAAACCCCAATGATGAATATTGACATCTTGCCGACAATTGCTGAAATAACCGGTAGTTCACTTCCTCAAAATGTATTTGATGGTAAGAGTGTTTGGGACATCTAGACAGGAGAATCCAATAAAAGTCCGCATGATGCTTATTACTTTTACTATCATGTTAATGAGTTGCATGGCGTTAGGTATAAGCAATGGAAAATGTATTTTCCACATTCTTATCGAACATTAAATGGCCGGCCGGGTGGTGATAATGGATTGCCAGTTGAATATGAGTATAATACGATGAATGAAATTGAATTATATGATTTGTCAGTTGATATTAGCGAGACGAAGAATGTAGCCATGCAAAATCCAGAAGTAGTTGAGGAGATTAAAATATTGGCTAATAAGATGAGATCGGAGCTCGGTGATGCCCTATATGAAATAAATGGAAAAGGCAATAGAACGTGTGGTATGGTGAAAGATTAGCGTTTTGACTATCATGATAAATAGCAGTCAGGATAACTTGTAAAAAATTAATTTTCATTTTTTCTCAATAAAATTCTCGTTTCTGAGGGATAAAAAATAAAAAATTCGTTTTTTAGCATTTCTTAACACATCAAAGACTTTTAAGCAAACCAAAATTATGCAAGAACTAAACGAATTTTTAAAATTAATTGATTCATATATTGGTAGTCATCTGTGGTTTGTATGGCTATTGCTCGGTACAGGTATCTTTTTTACCATCTATCTGAAATTCCCACAAATACGTTTTTTTAAATATGCTTTACGCATTGTTCAGGGAAAATTTGATAAGGAAGATGATGAGGGAGATACTTCCCACTTTCAGGCTTTAACAACCGCGCTTTCGGGAACCGTAGGAACAGGAAATATTGCTGGAGTGGCTTTGGCAGTGCATATGGGTGGGCCAGCTGCTTTATTTTGGATGTTGGTAACTGCCATGTTGGGTATGACCACAAAGTTTGTTGAGGTGACGCTTTCGCATAAATACCGTGAGAAAGTTGCTGATGGTTCAATGGCAGGTGGACCAATGTATTTCATGAAGGCGCGTCTGAACATCAAATTGTCTTCGGGTAAAATGCTGAATACGGGTAAATGGATCGCCATTGTTTTTGCCCTAGCTACCGTTTTGTCTTCGTTTGGTACAGGTAGTTTACCTCAGATTAATAGCATATCCAACTCCATATTTGCCACCTTTGGTTTACCGCACATGTTAACAGGTTTTGTGTTAGCTATATTATTAGGTTTTGTTATAATTGGTGGTATAAAACGTATAGCAAAGGTGACATCGAAGTTGGTGCCTGCTATGGCATTACTCTATTTTATCGGAGCTATTTCGGTTATTGCTTTTAATTATGAGAATATTTGGCCGTCTATTCAAGCCATCTTCGCCGATATATTTACAGGTTCTTCCGCAACAGGTGGATTTCTGGGAGCAACCATAGCATTTGCATTTAATCGCGGAGTAAACCGCGGTTTATTTTCTAATGAGGCAGGACAAGGGTCTGCGCCAATTGCGCATGCCGCGGCTCGTGCACACGAACCTGTATCGGAAGGTCTGGTTGCGTTATTAGAACCATTTATTGATACCATCATTATTTGTACCCTAACAGGTTTAACCTTATTGGCTTCGGGTGTTTGGAACGAAAAATTGGACAACCGTTTCCAGTTAGCCGACCTGCAAGTATTGCAAGGTGTGCATTATGAAGATGTAAGTGATAATGGTAGAATTCAGCTAGCCAATCATATTAACGGAGAAGAGAGTTTGCCACTTTTTACTGGTATACTTAGTGTTGAAGAAGGGTTGATAACATCAGATGTTAAAGTTGTACACGCTCGTTCTTTGGCCGAAAATGTTAAGGTTCAAAAGGGAGGTACTCCATTTACAGGTCATATTGATGTGATGAATGGTGTGGTTAGTTTGAAAGATGATACGGCAGAGCCTGAATCGTTTATGGATAAAATAAAGGCACAATTCTCATCTGAGCCAAGTAATAAAATAGTTATTCGGGGTAAATCATTAGTACATAGTGCACCACTTACCACTGTTGCCTTTACCAAAGGCTGGTTTGGCCATTGGGGTCAATACATTGTATCAATTGGATTACTATTGTTTGCCTTCTCAACAGCTATTTCCTGGTCGTATTATGGCGATAGGGCAGTTACCTATTTATGGGGACCCAAAGCGGTCATTTGGTATCACATGATCTATGTAGTTGCATTCTTTTTGGCTTCCTTTGTTGACACAACAATCATTTGGACTTTATCGGGTATTACAATTGCATTGATGACCATTCCAAACTTGATTGGTTTGTTATTCCTGCATCGTGAAATGAAGGATGAGGTAAAATCGTTTTGGGTGGAATACCGCCAGCGTTTTCCGGATGAAAAACGTGTACCAAAAGACTAATAATAAAGGTTTGTGTTAATTTATGTCTGATAAAATTGTATTGGCAGATATAAAGAACTTTGAAGAGTTCTTCATGGAGCACCATCATGCTATGGTGCTCTATGCCTATAAATTTGTTAGAGATAAAGATCTGGCAATGGACATTGTGCAAGATGCATTTACCCGACTTTGGGAAAGCCGGAATGAAGTGCTTATAAAAGTATCTGTCACTGCTTATCTCTATAAAACCGTATACAATCTTTGTTTGAACCACATAGAGCAGCAAAAATTACATAGTCAACATCATCAGGCAATTTCTCTTGAATTAAGGGAAAAAGAGCTTGATTATTTTAATGGGGAGACGAGCTTACTTCAAAAAGAAACGGCTAGCGTAATTGCATCGGCGGTTAAAGAATTACCCGAAGACTACAAGCAGGTAGTTGAAATGAGTCGTTTTGAAGGCTTAAAGAACAAAGAAATTGCTGAAAAATTAAATATTCCACAACGTACTGTAGAGACTCGTATTTATCGGGCAATTAATAAGTTGCGCGACTCCTTACGTGATTTTGTAAATAAAAATTAAAAATTCTTTCATTTTGTTGACGTAGTTTTTCGTACTTGTCTGTCATGCTATATAGAAAGTGAAATGACAGATGAACGAATTGAACGAAATAGAGCAGATTATTATTCGCCACTTGGATAACACTGCAACGGAATCCGAGTTAAAGCGATTAAATAATTGGCTTGAGGAGGCAGAGGAGAACAGGAAACATTATCACGAGATGAAGGATGTGTGGGATGCCACACCATCTGTTATTGGGCATGAAAAATCACAGAAGCAGTGGAAGAAGTTAAATCAATCTCGATTAAGGTCGATCCCATTCCGTAGAATTTCCATCGAATTGATTAAGGTGGCAGCTGTTGCTGTAATTGCGCTTATGGCTGGATATTTCTTTTTTGAAGTAGCTGATGAGGATGTTCATTACGCAACAATTGAAGTGCCGTATGGCTCTAAATCTACACTCAAATTACCTGATGGAACTAATGTGACATTGAATGCCGGATCCAAGTTGGTATACCCAAGTAATTTTTCAGAAAAGGAAAGGAATGTTGAGTTATCAGGCGAAGCTTATTTTGCGGTAGAGCATAATCCCAAAAAACCTTTTGTGGTTAATGTAGATGATTTGGAAGTAAGAGTTTTGGGTACAGAGTTTAATGTGATGGCTTATCCCGAATTTAAACGAGTTGAAACTACTTTAGTATCGGGTAAGGTCTTACTCAATCGTAAGGGATTTGCTTATGATGATGGTATAATTTTAAAGCCTGGTCAAAAAGCAACTTATGAAAATAATGGCTTAAAGATTCAATGGGCTAATATTGAGTTAGAATGTAACTGGACTCAGAATGAGTTTTATTTTGAAAGTATACCTTTTAATGAGTTAATGACACGTTTGGAAAAATGGTACGATGTTACCATTGAATACAATAAAGAAGATTTTAAAGACCTTACATATACAGGTAAATTTAGAAATGAAGAAACTGTATGGCAGGCATTTGATGCCATACGGATGACCACGCCAGTGGATTATACAACTGAGCATAGAAAAGTATTTATAACATTGAAAAAATAGTTGCCTATGAGGTAAAGTAGCACATACAAAAAAAACCGGAGAGATGCGGCAACATCCTTCCGGTTAAGAATAATTTTAAAACGAGTTTAAAATAAATCACACAAATTTATGAAAAAATTTTCTAACAGCATGGGAATGCTCTGTTCCTTTGCGAATTCAAAACAGTGGAAGATTATGAAACTTTCAATATTCCTACTGATCGTTAGTATGGTGCATATTTCCGCATCATCTTATTCCCAATCAAAGAATTTAAACTTTACTAAAGGGCATTCAACCTTAAAAGATGTCTTTCAGGAGATTGAGCAGCAATCATCTTATACTATCTTTTATAAAGATGATCAAGTTGACTTAAATCGTGTTATTACACAGGACGTTGATGTTGCTAATGTAGATGAAGTGCTACAAGTGGCACTTAAGGGAACCGGTTTGACTTATCAGATTAACGACAAGTTAATTGTAATAATGAAAGATGAAAATCATATTGCACAACAGGTAGAAAAGAAAACCATTAAAGGTAAGGTAGTTGATAATACAGGATTTCCATTGCCTGGTGTTAACGTATTTGTGCAAGGTACTACAAATGGAACTATTACAAATGTTGATGGTGAGTTTGAGTTGGAGATTAATACAACAGATGAAAATATAGTATTTTCGTTTATTGGATTTGAAACACAGGTAGTTGCTGCTCAGGGTAAATCAAGTTTTGATATTTCTTTAATGGATGAAGCCTTTGGATTAGACGAAGTTGTTGCTATAGGTTTTGGCGTTCAAAAGAAAAGTGATTTGACAGGAGCTGTAGCATCTGTTAAAGGAGATAAATTAACAAAAGTAGTTGCATCTAATCCCGCTGAGCAACTGCAAGGTCGAATGGCTGGTGTAAATATCACTTCAATTGGAGGTGGGCCTGGTGCAGGCATGGATATCAAAATTCGCGGAGCAAGTACTTTAAATAATAATAGCCCATTGGTGAT
Organism: Carboxylicivirga fragile; assembly: GCF_050589805.1. Taxonomy (NCBI): domain Bacteria; kingdom Pseudomonadati; phylum Bacteroidota; class Bacteroidia; order Marinilabiliales; family Marinilabiliaceae; genus Carboxylicivirga; species Carboxylicivirga fragile. The sequence goes on from NZ_JBNGOY010000054.1 coordinate 21,257, forward strand.
TATTGATAATGTTCCGGGTAGCATGTTTATGCTGAATCCAGATGATATTGAATCGATGGAAGTATTAAAGGATGGAGCTGCCGCGGCAATTTATGGTACTGAAGCGGCTAATGGAGTTATTTTAATTACAACAAAAAGGGGTAAAGAAGGTAAAATGACCGTTAATGCTTCTGCGAAAATGGTTGTACAGAAACAAACAGAACAGCTTCAAATGTTGAATTCAAGTCAATACATGAAGGTAGCTAATATGATGTATGAAAATACGAATACATCAAAGCCACAGTTTTTATCTGAACCTTATTATTACGATACTAATTGGTTAGATGCTGTAGTGCGCGATGCACCAATGCAAGAGTATAATGTAAGCATGAGTGGTGGATCAAAGGATATTCAATACTATGTTTCTGGTAGTTGGTTGGACCAGAAGGGTACCATTATTGGGTCAGATTTTAAAAAGGCAAATATTCGTTCTAAAATTGATTTCAAAGGAGAGTATTTTGATGCAGGGATTAATGTGAGTTATAACGAGACTGATCGTAGTAATTTGTCGATGAGTATTAAAGAAGCATATGAAATGATGCCTATGATACCAGTATTTGATGGTTCAAGGCCGGATGGCTTTGGTTACGCCGATGATGATAAAGGAATGCTTTCTAACAATAATCCAGTTGGTACAGAGCATTTTCGCGATAGCAAATCAACAGACCAGTTTTTCAGTGGATTGGGTTATGTGACATTTGATATTATTAAAGGACTAAATTTTAAATTTGAAGCAGGTTTAAATAATAGCAATCGTCATTCATTTTTACATCATCCTTCATATAATATTAATGAAAAGCAGATTGTACGCTATCCTCGAGTATATGAAGAGCGATCTAACTGGCGTGAAATGAATATTAATAATATACTTAATTACACAAAAGATTTCGGGGATCATAGTTTGAAATTAATGGGTGCTTATGTTGTTAAGAAAGAAACAAATGATTGGATGACTGCCAATATAAGTGGCTTTAAGAATGTATATAGTGCTGAAGGAGATGAATTAATTATTACGGAAGAACCAACAGGTTTCTTAGATGAGAGTTTTAATACCTTAGATGCAGGTCAAGATGGTGATTCATCCGTAGGTGGATCCCGCACTACTTATACGAAAACTTCGTTGTTATGGCGCTTAAATTATTCTTATAGAGGTCGTTATTTGTTTCAGGCAACGGTGCGTCGTGATGGTTCTTCTAAGTTCGGTCCAGATTCACGATACGGTACATTTCCTTCTTTTGCCTTAGGATGGCGTTTAACCGAGGAAAGTTTTATGGGTTCTCAGGATTGGTTGTCAAACTTAAAAGTAAGAGCCAGTTATGGTATTCTTGGTAATGAAAATAGTTTAGGCCTTTACGAACATATGCCTTTGATGACCAGTAGCACAGGTGAATATTTAAGTTATTCCAGAGGTGGTGGAGAAACAGTGTGGCTAGGAACTATCTCGAGAGATTTAGAAAATAGAGAATACCGATGGGAAACGACAACAACGATGAATATTGGTTTTGATTTTGGAGTAATTAATAATAAGCTGTCTGGTTCATTGAATTACTACGATAATACAACAACTGATATGCTGGTTAATAAACCAATTCCTTCTTCAGCTGGTATTAATACTCCAAAAGTGAATTTTGGAGAAATGGTAAATAGCGGATTTGAGCTAGAATTAACTTATCAAGATAGAGTTGGAGATCTAGAGTATACTCTATTTGGGGGTTTGAGTACCACTAAGAATGAAGTGACGAAATTAGGGAATGATTCAGAAAGTATCAGAGGTGTTGCTTTAAATTATTCGGAACACTTTGCGCATCAAACTCGAGTGGGAGGTCCATTAGGTGCTTTTTATTTGTATCAGGTTGATGGTATTTTCCAGAATGACAAAGAAGTTAGTGATTATAATGCTAAGGGTAAAGATGGTGTTGATATCCTACCAAATGCAAAACCTGGAGACATTCGTTTTAAAGATGTGAATGGTGATGGTGTATTGAATGACGATGATAAAATATTTAGTGGTACTGGTATTCCTAAGGTTAATTATAGTTTTAGTATCGATGCTGCATATAAAGGTTTTGATCTATCTATCTTAATGCATGGATCAGCAGGTCATAAGATATATAATGGTAATCGTTATTATTTTGAAGGTATGCGCACGGGAAGAAATATGTTTGCTACTACTGCGAATGCATGGACTACATCGAATACTAATACTGATATGCCGCGTGCTGCTTTTGGTGATCCTAATGGTAATAGTCGGGAATCGACTCGTTTTCTTGAAGATGGAGATTATTTCAGAATTAAAACGATACAATTAGGATACACTCTACCAAGAGTTTGGACTGAAAAGATTAAGCTGCAAAAGGCACGCTTTTATGTAAGTGGCCAGAACTTATTTACGTTTACTAATTATACTGGGCAGGATCCGGAAATTGGTAGGTCCGACGTGTGGAGCCCAAGTCTGGATACAGCATTATATCCAATCTCTAAAATGTACATTGCAGGTGTTCAAATTACTTTATAAAATAGCACTATCATGAAGAAATATCTTATATATATATTAGTTGGCTTGATGCCAATATTGGGGAGTTGTGGTGATGATTTTTTAACCCAAACTCCAGATGATTTACTAACAACTGAAACATTTTATCGTAATCTGTCCGATGCGGAAGCAGCTTTAGCAACCGTTTATGCTCAGATTGGTGCGTCAGACCGTTGGGATGTGACTGAGGTAAACTTTGTAGTTGAGCAATTTCGTTCAGATATGTGTATGCCTGGTCCAGATAGATATGCAGATTGGACAGCCATATCCACTTTTACTTACACAATTGGTAACAGTCGTTTCTTTATTTATTGGGAAGATTCTTATCGCGGATTGAACCATGCTAATCAGGTAATTGAGAAAGTTGGGGCAATGGGAGATGAGAAAATTGACCCAGAACAACGCAATCAAATTGTTGCTGAAGCAAAATTCTTACGTGCATTTCTACATTTTCGCTTATTAAATAATTGGGAGAAGATTATTTTAAAAGAAAAGGCACCTACCAGTGCAGAAGAGTTATCACAAGGTGTTAGTGAACGCTCTGTGGTTTGGGCACTTATTGAATCAGATTTGATTGATGCAGCTAATAATTTACCAGAAACGCAGACCAAAGAAAATACTGGTCGCGCAACAAAAGGTGCAGCCATTGGGTATTTGGGAAAAGCTTTATTGTATCAAGGGAAGTGGTCCGAAGCTGCTTCAGAGTTTAAGAAATTAGTTGATGATGGTGTTGGTGAATATGATTTAGTGGACGATTATAAATCAAATTTTGATGGATCAAATGAGAATAATGAAGAATCACTTTTTGAAATTCAATATTCGCCGGTGCGTTCTAATGGACGTCATATTGGTCATGTACTAGGTAAATTTACTTCTGCCAGTCAAACTGGTGGTTGGGGAAATATTGAAGCAACTTCCAACATAGTAGATGAATTTAAGTCGGAAGGTATGATTGCTACAACAGGATTGTATGACACTAGAATGTATGAAACATTGTTTTTTGATGATCCTAATATAGACGTATTTGGAGAAAGTTTTAAAGATGTTTTTGGTGATTCAGAACAAATAATTTACCGTAAATATACTTTGTCAGATCGACCAGAGAGTGATAATGATCCATGGTATTCTTCTCAAAATGTACCAACTATGCGATTCGCAGATGTATTATTGATGTATGGTGAAGCCTTGAATGAATCAAGTTCTGCTGATGCTGCCAAACCGCATGTTGACCGTGTTAGAGCACGAGCTGATATGCCTGCATTGCCTAGTGGTTTGAGTAAAGAAGATATGCGCCAAAGAATTATTCATGAGCGTGCTGTTGAACTTGCATATGAAGGTCATCGATTCTTCGATTTACGACGATGGGATCCTAACTTACTTGAATCTAAGATGCAAAACAGTGGTAAGCCTGGGGCAGATAACTTTGTTTTATCAAATCATGCTTATTTCCCAATTCCCGAAAGTGAAACTAACACTAATGAGGAATTATAGTTGTGACTTTTTATATGTGTCCTAATATTTTAGTCTATTTTAATAAAAAATAGATTTAAGTAAGGGCATAAAGTTTATCAATACTTAAAAAATAAAAAAATGAAGCAATTAAATATATATATAATTCCTCTTTTAGTTTTGATCTTTGTATGGTCGTGCGATACAAAGGATATTGAAGATATAGAACAAGAAGTGCCCGTAGTTGTATGGGAAGCTGATATCTATAGAGCTAATATAATACTGGAGCCTTATGCTGAAAAGATTGATCCTGTAAATGTGCGTTTATTTGGTAAATCAATAGCGTCAGATGTAAAGGTAAGCATTGAAGTTGATGCTGCAACAACTGCTATTGAAGGGACTGAATTTACAATAGAAAGCAAGAATTTGGTAGTAGTCGCTGGTTCTAATTTTGTGGAAGTGCCATTTGTTATTGATGCTCAAAAACTGGAAGCGGATGTTGAGAAAAAGGTGGTTTTAAATATCACGACGGTAAGCGGTGCACGAAATTCAAAGACTACCTCAACAGTTGTTCTAAATAAGATTAACTACGATGTATCGGGTTGGGCTGGAGATTATACATTCGAAGGTGACGGTTGGACTCGTGATGCTTCAGTTAAAGCGACTGGAACTCCATACGAATTAGTAATGAATAGTTTCTGGGGTAATGGTTTGGATATGGCTGGAACCGTGGATGCTACCGATCTTAATAATCTACGTTTTATTGTTCCAGCTGGTACAAAATTGGATAATGGTTGGGATGATAAAGGAGCTTGGTGGTTAGCAACTGATTTAATTGCTACTATGGATGAAGATGGTAAGGTGATGGATTTCATTCAGTTCGATTATGTTTGTGATGATGGCACCGAAGGAAGTTTCCCATGGTGTTCTGGTAATTGTACCATGACTATGAATTAAAATAATATATGATCTTTAGTTAGTGTGCCTGAGGTTTCTGTGCACACTAACTAAATTTTTCCCATAAACTTTGTAGCGTTTAACTAACGTTTCACTCATATCGTATATGCGTTTTATTATAATTTTCCTATTTTTTGCATTGGCAACAAATATTATTGTTGCACAATCTAAAGTGGTCGGTTCACCTATTTTTCCTGAAACGACTGCTTATACCAACTCTTTGGGTGAAGTAATTAAACTTACTCGGATTGGAGATAACGCTCTGAATTATTTTCTAACTGAAGATTCTTATCCAGTTATTCAGTATGAAAAATGTTTTGAGTATGCTGCTTTTATTGATGGAAAGTTATATCCGTCTGGCCATGAAATTACCTTGAATCATACTGAAGAACAAAAGCAGAATTGTTTACTTTTTAATATTAGGATAGCGCAATATTATCAACAACAAAGGGCCATCTTAAAGGCGACCCAATTATTTCCTTCAGTCCAAAGTGTCGGTGATATTAATATATTGGTGCTTTTAATTGATTACTCTAATAAAAAACATAGTCGTACACGCGAAGATATTGATAGAATGTTTAATGAAGCGGGATACGAGGGGTTTGGTAGTGTTAAAGAATTTTTTCAACGAGCTTCACATGGCAAATTAAATATTTCATTTGATGTAGTAGGGTGGATGAGTACCGATAATCCGAGTACTGAGTACTCCGAAGAAAAAGGTATGTATTTAACTGGAAATTTGGTTAGAGAAGCAGTTGATGCAGCAGAGAACTCTGGTGTTGATTTCTCTAAATATGATAATGATAATAATGGGAATGCCGATGCAGTGATTGTTATGCATGCAGGTTTGGGCGCTGATCATCGTGGTGAAGAACAATATATATGGCCTCACTCCTGGACATTATCGGGTACTGTAGACAAGCAGGTAAGATACGATGGTGTTGAAATCGATCAATATGTAATTGCATGCGAAATGCGAAAGAACAACGGAGTTCTGCAAGCCGCTGGTTCTGGCACTTTCTGTCATGAGTTCGGACATGCACTAGGTTTACCCGATTTGTATGATGGAACTGGAAAATCGAGTGGACTTGGGCATTGGGCTTTAATGTCGGCAGGTTCGTGGTTGGATGGAGGTTATCGACCATCAAATCTCATGGCTTGGTGCAGGTATAAACTGGGGTGGGAAACTCCAATAGAGAAAAATTTTGATGAATACGAGAGTTTAGTTTTGTCATCGATGAATACATCTGAAAACCAGGTGCTCAAAATAAACACACGAAGCGATAATGAGTATTTTCTGATCGAGAATAGACAGGCTGAAAACAATGATGAAGCACAACCAGGTTCTGGCTTGGCGATTTACCAAGTTAATGAGCAGCAAAGCAAAAAAGAGCGAGGTGTAAATGATAATCGTCAAAATCCTGGGATTCGGATGCTCGAAGCTGATTTTTCGTATTCAGGTGGTTTATATGATGGAGAGGATCGTGGAGTTGCTGCCGATTTATTTCCAAGTATTGAGGGTAAAACACATGTTGGTGCTTTTACAATACCTTCTACCAAGTTATTTTCAGGTGGAATATCTGGGGTTGAAATTAAGGATATCACGGTTTTAGAAAACGATGCAGTAAGTTTTAATATTGCTGAGCCACAACCCACTTTATTGTGGCATGGCGAGACTTTTTTTGAGTCGTATTTAAACGATGGATCAATTCGAAATACGATTCGTTTAGAATTAGTAGGTGATGAATTTGTATTTGAAGGAGAAAGTTTAAAATCTTCCAGTTTTGAAGTGAAAAATTTGCCTTTAGTTTATAGTGTGAGGACAAAAAGGATTTCAAATAATTCAATAGAATTAGAGTTGGTTGGCAAACAAGATCAACATGAGCCGTCGAATAATCGCTATAATATTAAATTTAAGTTTCATAATTCCGCCTATAAAACACTAACTAGTGAGGAAATTAATCAGTCGGAAAAAACTGGAGTAAGCCTTAAGTTTATCAATGAAGAAGCTGGCGTTCGTTTATTTGTTGAAGATTTTGAGAATGCAAGTATTCCGTTATTGCCTGATGGCTGGGAAGCTTTGAAAGGAAACGAAGGTAGTGACACCTATTGGGAAACTGTAAGAGGAGGTAATCACACACCTGCAGGTACAAATAGTATTCAGTTTTATAATAAGAATGAGGGAAATGAGGCATTCTGGTTAATTACTCCTCAGATTGATCTTTACGATTATAATGAGGTTGAATTTTCATTTTGGCAGAAGTATGATTTAAAAGGAGATGCTGCTAATAAGGTTGCTATTTCAACTGATAAGCTGAATTGGGCTACCATTTACGATTCACACCCGCAAGCAAACGACACATGGGAAGAAGCGGTCTCGAAAATTCCCGACGACTTTTTAGGTCAAAAAATTTATTTAGGATTCTGTATTTATGAAGAACAAGCCTATGGATGGTTTTGGGATGATGTGGAATTGCGAGCTATTGGATCGAATGCAATTAATACGATAAATGTGGATAATGATTTACAAATAGTATACAACGATGAAATTCAACTTATGAGTGTGAGAGATGAACCTTTTGTTGAGGCAATTTCAATATATAATTTGTCAGGACAGGTTATTAAGCGTAGTAAAGGAGTAAATGAAATATCTACTTCAGGAATAAGAAAAGGTATTTATTTGGTAGGTGTTAAAATGAAGGGATATGATCAAAAAGTATTTAAATTGAGTATGAAGTAAATGTTATGTTTTTTCGTAAAAAATAAAAGTATTTTTACCAAAGGTTTATGCTAGATCAGTAGAGGAAAATACTACTAAATATGTTATTAGTTAGACTTAACAAAGATTTGAAGATGATGGAGAAATGTAAGCAGATAGTTTTTTTTGGTATGCTTGTGCTTTCTTGTTTTATTTTTAGTTGTTCTGAATTAGATGAAAAGAAAGCTAATCAAGAAGTAGCAATTGAAGTTTTAAGCAGGACAATTGGTGCCGATAAACTAAATATTTTTGAATTTTCATTAGAACCTAATGCAATAAAAAAGGATGCTTATTCAGTAGTTAATAATGGAGGAAAGATTCATATTAAAGCTAATACACCTATCGCTTTATGTAGGGGAACTTACGAATTTTTTAAAAACGATTGTAATAGTTTGGTGTCTTGGTCTGGTTCAAAAATTAATATTCCTGAAGTTTTACCACAGGTTAATCGTCAGGTAACAAGTCCGTATCAATTTCGTTATTATTTTAATGTGGTAACACATGGTTACTCCACTGCCTATTGGGATTGGAAGCGATGGGAGAAGGAAATTGATTGGATGGCTTTACATGGCATAAATATGCCATTGATTGGTGGTGCACATGAGGCGATTCTTTATAGAGTGTTTGAGAAACTTGGGTTAACCAAACCTGAAATTGAAGCTTATTTTTCTGGTCCTGCACATTTTCCCTGGAACCGCATGGGTAACCTTAATGGTTGGGATGGGCCTGTGCCTGATTCGTATTATCAGAAACAAATTGATTTAACACACAAAATGTTAGATCGGATGTATGACTTGGAGATGACGCCAATTGTTCATGCGTTTGCTGGCTTTGTACCTAAAGGCTTAAAGCGATTGTATCCTGATGTTGAGATGCGTGAACTTGGGTGGGGAGGTGGATTGCCACTGGAAAATAATGCCTACATCCTCTCACCTAAAAGTCCGCAATTTATTGAAATAGGTGCTTTATACATTGAAGAGTGGGAAAAGGAATTTGGTAAAGGTGAATATTATTTGGCCGATAGTTTTAATGAAATGGATGTGCCGCAATCTCCAGATCCAGAAGAAGCCTTTGCTGAACTGGCTATGTACGGCGAGTCTGTTTATAACTCCATAAAAAAGGCTAATCCGGATGCCACTTGGGTTATGCAAGGTTGGACATTTCCCTATCACCGTGATGAAAACGGCAAGTTGTTCTGGACAAAAGAGCGATTGGGATCTCTGGTTTCAAAAGTACCTGATGACAAGCTATTAATACTTGATTTGGCGAACGAGTACAATCATGTATTCTGGAAGATTGATTCATCCTGGAAAATGTACGAAGGTTTCTTTGGTAAAAAATGGATTTATTCTTTTATCCCTAATATGGGAGGTAAAGTGCCATTGAATGGGGTACTTGATGTGTATGCTAATATTGCGGTTGATGCACTCGAGTATGAGAATAAAAAGAATTTGGTTGGATTTGGTTTTGCTCCCGAGGGGATTGAAAATAATGAAATTATTTATGAATTATTATCGGATGTGGCCTGGTCGCATAAACGAGTTAATTTAGATAGTTGGATTGAAAAATATTGTATTCAACGTTATGGAGCCTATCCTGCGAAAATGAAGGATGCTTTTGAACTTTTGAACCAGTCTTGCTTTGGAACATTTACCGATCATCCAATGCATCGTTATCAATTCAGACCCTATGATAAGCCTCAGGGCGTTGAAGATCATGCTACCGTTCATACATCGCAAACTTTTGAGGAAGCGGTCAGAACATTTGTGGCTTGTTCATCTGAATTAGATGAAAGTGATTTATATACCTACGATGCCATAGAGATGGCTGTGCAATATTTGGGGCTTTTTATTGATCAGCAATTATTATTTTTTCTTGATGAAGAAGGTGAAAATGACCATCTGGAATTAAAAGAAATAATGGATATTCTATTGGTAATGGATCGTTTGTTAGAATCACATCCCAATCATAAATTGGATAATTGGGTTAATTTTGCACGTAGCTGGGGAGATAATAATGTTGAGAAAGACTATTACGAGCAGAATGCCAAACGATTGATTACGACATGGGGTGGCGATCCTGTTAATGATTACTCGGGACGTGTTTGGAGTGGTTTAATTCGCGATTATTATGTGCCTCGATGGATTAATTATCATTCCGATAAATCGGGAAATCAAAAAAATAATATGCGCGAGTGGGAAGAAATGTACATAGCCACACCTGGTGTTTCTAGTGTTGAAACGTATGAAGAACCACTCAACGTGATAAATGAAATGTTAAATAAATATCATCTATACTAATACATATGGCTTCATACATTGTAATTGCATTATTTTCGGTTGGAATAGGCGTTGGATGGCTTTTTCGAAATAAGGAAAAAACACGTAAAAATGTTGATGTAGCTGTTACCTGGGCTGTATACCTGCTACTATTTTTACTTGGTATTTCCGTTGGGGTTAACGAAGAAATTATCAATAATTTTTCACGAATTGGTTATAAAGCTTTCTGGTTAACATTTGGTGCCGTTGCAGGCAGCGTATTGTTGGCAAAGCTTGTTTATGAGTTGTTTTTTAAAACGAAGGATAAGGCATAGTTATGAAAGGGAGTTTAATAATATTGGCATTTTTTGCAGTCGGCCTTGTTGGCGGTATTTATGATGTTTTTCCAACTTGGTTATTAAATGAAGAGTTAACAACTTATGCTTTATTTGCTTTAATGTTCCTCGTTGGAATTAGTATTGGAAGTGACAAAACGGCATTTTCCATCCTGCGTAAAATGAATTTAAAAGTTGTGTTGGTGCCATTAACTGTTGTGGTTGGTAGTTTAGCAGGTACAGCACTAATTTCTTTTATTTTGAGCGATATAAGTGTGAAAGAAGCGATGGCCGTTGGAGCAGGGTTTGGTTACTACTCTCTATCAAGTATTTTTATAAGTAAGTTGAGTGGGCCAGAGCTTGGGGTAGTTGCTTTGCTATCCAATATTTTTCGAGAAATACTGACCTTGTTGGCTGTTCCATTTTTAGTTCGATATTTTGGAAAGTTAGCTGGAATTGCAACGGGAGGTGCAACAGCCATGGACACTACCTTACCCATTATCGTGAAATTCACAGGTAAGGATTACGGCATCATTGCCATCTTTAGTGGAATAATCTTAACAATATTGGTGCCTATTCTGGTTAAAGTGATTTTTGAGTTTTTGTAGTTAAAAATTAGACAGTTACAGATTAGTAGTGTAGCTTTAATGGGAGAGCTATATCCATTTTTCAATGTAAATTTAGGGGGTAGGCAAGACTTAGGCGTTTTATTAATAGTTTGCTTTCCCGATCCGATTATACCGCTTACAAACCAAAACGATTGATAAAAAAATCAACCTGTGCTTTTGTATCGGCATTAACCATTGTAATTAGCAAAATGATTTATCAATCATTTTGGAATACAATTGGTATTATAATTAAAGAGATTAGGAATTTAAATAAAAGAACAGTTATGAAGAATCTGTTGAAAATGATTGTTTTGGCAATGTTTGTTTTTACAGGCATTGCTTGCAGTGAGCAAGGAAAGCACGATTGGGAAAATACCGAAGTTTTTAGTGTGAATAAGGAGCCGGCTCATGCCACTTTTATTCCATTTGATGAAGTGTCGGATAAGCCCTTTAGGGATAAGTTTGAAAGTCCCTTTGTGAAAAGCCTGAACGGTACATGGAAATTCAATTTTGTGAAGAAACCTGCCGACCGTCCAAAGGATTTTTATAAGAACGATTATAACATTGAAGCTTGGAATGATATTGAAGTGCCTGGTAATTGGGAACTCCAGGGGTTTGGTACGCCAATTTATACCGATGTACCATATCCATTCCCGGCTAACCCGCCTTTTATACCAAACGATTTTAATCCGGTAGGTAGCTACAAACGCTCGTTTTCTATTCCATCTGATTGGGATGGTAAAGAGGTGTTTATTCACATGGGTAGTGTTAAGTCCGCTTTTTATATTTGGATAAATGGTGAGAAACTAGGATATGGACAAGGAAGCAAGGTGCCTGCCGAATTCAACATTACTTCATATTTACATGAAGGAGACAATACTGTGGCGCTTGAAGTATATCGTTATAGCGATGGTGCTTACCTCGAAGATCAGGATTATTGGAAAATAAGTGGTTTGGAACGGGATGTGTTTTTAATTGCTCGTCCCAAAACTCATTTGCGAGACTTTTTTGTTAAGGCCTTGTTGGATAAGCAATATCGCGACGGTGTTTTTTCGTTAGAAACGAAATTTGTTGGAGCCATTGATGCTGCTGAGAATGTAACAGTTTCGATAAAGCGAAATGGCATTGAATATTTTAATGAGACAAAACCAGTAGCTTTAAATAGTGTTTTTAAAACAAGCATTAAGGATGTAAAGCAATGGAGTGCCGAGCAACCAAATTTATATATGCTTACCATTACGCATAAAGATGCCAATGGTAAAGTCATAGAATCAGTGACACGCCAAATTGGATTTAGAACATCCGAAATTAAAGGTGGGCAATTATTGGTGAATGGAAAACCAATCCTGATTAAAGGTGTGAATCGCCACGAGCACGATATGAATACTGGGCGTGTGGTTTCGATGGAAAGCATGATCAAGGATATTGAAGTGATGAAGCAGTTTAATATCAATGCCGTTCGAACAAGCCATTATCCAAATCGTGAGGAGTGGTACGACTTGTGTGATAAATATGGGCTCTACTTGGTTGATGAAGCAAATATAGAATCACACGGTATGGGTTATTCGCCTGAAAAAGCTACTGCTAATCAAGCCATGTGGAAGAATGCTTACCTTGATCGTGTTGAGCGCATGGTGCAAAGAGATAAAAATCATGCTTCAATTATTATTTGGTCCATGGGTAATGAATCGGGTGATGGACCAAACTGGCCAGCCTGTTACGAACTGATGAAGTCGATTGATGATACCCGTCCAATACAATCGGAAGATGCCGGCTTAAATGAATACACAGATATTTACTGCCCAATGTATGCGCGCCCGTGGCGCTTGAAGCAACATACCAACCATTTACAAACGCGTCCTCTAATTCTGTGTGAATATGCACATGCCATGGGTAACAGTGTTGGCAATCTTCAGGATTATTGGGATCTGATTTACAAACATCACCAATTACAAGGTGGTTTCATTTGGGATTGGGTAGATCAAACCTTTGCCATTGAAGATAAAGACGGAAACCCAATATGGGCCTATGGAGGCGACATGGGCCATGTTGGCGTTGAAAATGATAGTAACTTCTGTGCCAATGGTTTAGTGGCTGCTGATCGCTCTTTAAATCCACACATTTGGGAAGTTAAAAAGGTATATCAGAATTTCCATTTCGAAGCTCTTGATTTGTCGTCAAACCAAATTAAAATACATAACCGATTTGACTTTAATACTTCAGAGAATTATCAATTCGAATATTCTATTCAGGAAGACGGCTTGAAAATAAAATCAGGTTTACTTAAAGTGCCTACTATTGAGGCTAATAATTCGGCTGTGGTGAGCTTACCTAAATTTAAGATTAATCCGAAAAAAGGAGCACAATACCATTTAAACTTAAATGTAAAAACCAAGATCGCAACAGCGATGATTCCCAAAGGGCATGAAGTGGCTGCTGAGCAGTTTGGCTTACCTTATGCTTTGCCAGCGATTAAAAGAAAGGCTAGAGGAAGATTGGAAGTGAGCACTGTTAACAATAGTTTGAATGTAGCTACCAAAGACCATAAAGTAACTTTCAATAAGGAAAAAGGCACATTAACACAGTATAGTCTGAATGGATTGGATATCATGAAAGGAGACTTGCGCCCTCATTTTTGGCGAGCTCAAATCGACAATGACTTGGGTAATGGAGCTTCGTCGCGTGTTGGCGTTTGGAAAGATGTGGCTGATCGTTTAAGGTGTGTGGCATTTGATGTAGAAGACTTAAAAGACAGAGTTGTGGTTTCAACCAAGCTTGAGGATAAACAAACGGAAGTACTTGTTGAAGTAGTGTATTCTGTATTGGCCAATGGAGTAATCAATGTCGATTATCAATTAATTCCTGGAAATAAGAGCATGCCCGAATTACCACGCATAGGCATGCACATGTTGGTGAATTCTGATCTTAAAGATTTACAATGGTTAGGCCGTGGCCCTCACGAAAACTACAATGACCGTCATACTTCTGCATTTGTTGGTCTTTATTCAGGAAGTGTTTGGGAGCAGTATTTTCCTTATGTTCGACCGCAAGAAACGGGATATAAAACAGATGTTAGTTGGTTTAGTATAATCAATAAGGAAGGCAATGGTTTTATGGTGCGAGGCGATGAAAAATTAAGTGCCAATGTATTACCATTCGATTATTCGGTATTGTACCACAAGAAGAAAGGTGAAGCGCAAAAGCACGGTGGCTCTGTTAAAGAAGGCGATGTTTATTCTGTATTTATTGATTTAGCGCAGCAAGGTGTTGGCGGTGATAATAGCTGGGGAGCGAAAGTACACCCTGAATATTGCTTGCCTTACAAAGCTTATAGTTATTCGTATTCGATACGACCAATATTAAAAAATGTTGATGTTAATCATTTGGGGAGAATTGTATTCGAATAACGATTCGTTAATTGGTTTTCCCCATTTGTGTATAAATTAACAAACAAGATATATCATGAATTTATTTAATAAATTAGTTGTCATTTGCGCAGTAATATTTCTGGCGTCGTGTCAAGCCCCAGTTACAGAAACTTCGTTTTTGGAGGCTACATGTGCCGATGTATTAGATATAGCCTATAATCCAGATTCACCAACATCTAAAAATAACCATGTTCATACGGGTTTTGCCGATAAAGGGGCTTGGCATGGTTATTTCTTGCCCGAATCGGTAAATATGATGGGAGGCTTTACCGGTCCGTATATTATTGCAGGCGAATACCCTGTTTATTTGGCCAAAAGTTTAGGTCAAATTATCATCAAGAAAAGTATCGAGGGTAATTGGATTCCATGTCAATTTGATTCTACCTCTAAGGCCTATTATCCCGGGCGTTTAGTGCAGACATTAAAATCAAATGACCTTGAACTAAACTTGACTTTATCTTATGCCGATTCGCGTACAGCTCTAATTTCATACGAAATAAAAAATAGTTCTAACGAAGATTCAGAATTTCGAGTTGAATGGAAAGGCGAAGTATTACCTTACAAGAATGACTTGAAACTAGAGTTAAATAGTGCTGGACTGAATATAAACTTTAAGGGGCAAAAAGAGATTTGGAATTATATGACAGGTGCTGAGCATCGTTTTGCTATCCGGTTCCAAGATGAGGTTAATAGCACTATAGAGGGTGATAAATTTAGCTTTTCATTACCTAATCATGTAAGTATTTCCAAGGGAGAAAAAAAGATATATAATGTTTTGCAAGCCTATACTTTTACTAATGAAGAAGCTAGTATCTTCGAAGGTAATGTGGCGACTTATTTCAATACGGCCGATGATGTGCATAGGACCAACGGTAAGCGATGGAAGGCCTTGGAAGAAAAGGTGAAATCAAGAGTCGGGAGTGACGAAAGAGCGCTTCAAACAGGGATGAAGGCGTTAATGACTCTGAATACCAATCGTCGTTCGCCAGCAGGGAAAATACTAACAGAAGGTGTTGTGCCAAGTACTTTTTATAAATGGTTCAATGGAGTATGGGCCTGGGACTCGTGGAAACATAGTGTTGGTTTAGCGCCATTCTTACCCGAAGTAGCTAAGAACAACATTCGTAGCATGTTCGATTATCAGGTTTCTGTCGATGATGAAGACCGACCTTGGGACGAAGGAATGATTTTGGATTGTATTTTTTACTACGATGATAAGAATGGTTCGGGAAATTGGAATGAGCGTAACTCAAAACCACCATTGGCAGCCTGGGCAGTGTGGCAAGCTTTTGAACACTCGCAAGATACCAGTTTTGTTGTAGAGATGTTACCACGTTTGGTGCGGTATCATAACTGGTGGTATCGAAATCGTGATCACGATGGTAATGGTATTTGCGAGTATGGATGTACCATTCATCCCTATAACGTAGCTATTACCGAGAAGGATGGCAGTATAAGCGATCATCGCATTGAAGCAGCTGCCTGGGAAGGTGGTGGTGATAACTTCATTCGTTTCGATGAGGACTTAGGTGTTAAAATGTTGGACAATCATTACCATGGTCGACTAATTGGTTATAGTATGAATCAGGAAAGTTCTGATTTAAATGCTTTTTTGGTGGCCGAAAAACAATATTTAGCACAAATGTTTGAATTACTTGGGCGTAACAAGCAAGCAAAAAAATATCAACAGGAAGCTGAAAAGGTGGCTACTTTCATTCGTGAAAAAATGTTCGATCAAGAAACTGGTTTCTTTTACGATGTAGATATTGAAAGTAAAGAGCGTGTTGCAAGCCGGGGAAAAGGGCCTGAAGGATGGATCCCATTATGGGCGAATGTGGCTACAAAACTGCAAGCCGAAGCTGTGGTTAGCAACCTGATGGATAAGGAACAGTTTAATACAAAAGTGCCATTTCCAACAGCCGGCTTAGATAATCCGCGTTTCAATCCCAAGGGTTATTGGAGAGGTCCTGTTTGGATGAGTCCTGCCTGGTTTGGATTAAAAGGCATGCGTAACTATGGCTTTGATAACGAGGCTAAAATTTTAGCCAATAAAATATTGCTTAATGCCGAAGGCTTAAGTCAAAAAGGGCATCCTATTCGTGAAAATTACCACCCTATAACTGGTGAAGGATTAAGTTGCTACAACTTTAGTTGGTCATCAGCTCATACGCTTATGATTCTGAATGAATTTAAAGGTGAGGTTTTCGTGGAGTAAACATTCGTATTGATAAAAAAAAGGATCGTATCTTTATTAAGTTTTTAATACAGATGCGATCCTTCCATTTTTTAGATGCTGAAACTTACATCCAAATTATGTAGACTAAAGGTAAAATCAAACCAGCCATTAAATACCATTTGCCTCTACCTGCTAACCCTTTTTTTCCTTTTACCATAAATAGACCTGATAATGCAAAAAAGATGAGCGTAAATGCAAAAATATCTCCTACAATAGTCCAATGAGCCACTTTATTATAGTGCAACTTATTCATAAAGTAAATGAGAGGCTTCTTTTTATGATACTCGTAATCAACAGTTCCTGATACTGTCTCGTATATGCCTAATCCGCCATCCAGCATAACGCGATAGTGTTCTTCATCAATACTTAATATGCGCTTTATTTCTGGAAGATCACCTTTGCTCTGCCATTCAGCAGCGAGTTCAGCTCGTGATAAATGTTTGGCTAAAATAACTGTTCCTTCGGTGCTTTTAAAAGCTGGATCTGTACCGTCAATATGATTAAGAATGTATCCTGATATACCATAGATAAGAGAAATCCCCACCATCAGATAACCTAAGTCGCGGTGGATGATTCGGATCCATTTTCTAAACTTCTTATTCGACCACTTCATATTCGCTTCCTTCAACAAAATAAATAGAGTAGTGATCTTTGCCATGTTCTTTCATCCAGGCGCGCATGTCGTTAATGTTATCCATCTCAGTAGAACATGCTTCTGCAGAACCATCTTCCGCTTTGTGTTGCAGTTCCTCTTCCCACTGGTCAATGTATTCCTTGGTAAGTTTACGCTCTTTCAAGGTGCCGGTCACTATTAGCGTATTCCCCATAAGACTTTGGTCGAAACCAGTAATCTTTCCACCTGCTTCAACTCGCACGGTAAATTTTTCATCATCACCTACAAGAAATGCGCGTTTACCGGAGTGTTTACATGTATGGGTCACATGGCCTTTTATTTTTATTGTTTTATCAACTAAGCCTTCAGCTTCATTAAGAAGGTTGTCGATTACAATAACTTTGTCAGCCTTGTCAGAGTTATCATCTGATTCATTTGTTTTTAGATTGCAAGCTGTTAGTAATAAGCTTGCAGCGAAAGCTAGTAAAAGATAATTTTTCATTCGAAATAAATTTAGTTCGTTTATTGTGTGTTTTCTATCAAGCCATACATTGTCTGAAGATGGATGGCATGTATTAAATATTAGAAATTAAAATTAGTAAATGCAATTGGTATTTCGAGGTCTGTATTCGACTAAATGACTTTTACAGTCAGTTTTTAACAAGTGCTTAACAACGTTTTGTGAATTTCGAAGGTTTAGATACACTGATTGTTATTAAAAATAGTGGCTCACAACAATTATCAGTAACTATTTATTTAAATTGGCAGTATATTTGTTTTGTACCTTAAAAAACTAAAATATAAAAATATGAAAAAGAACGTATTTGCAATATTAATGTTGCTTGTGTTTGGAGCTGTAGTAGTAAGTGCTCAAATGAAAGAGCCTGTAAAATGGAAGTTTGAGATTAAGGAAGTTAATCAATACGAAGTTCAGGTTGTGGCTCATGCAACTGTGGAAGAATCTTGGAAAGTATACGGATTAAATGTGCCCGAAGGTGGACCAGTGGCTACTGAAATCACCTTTGAAGGTGGTGAAAATAGTAAACCACTTAAGAAAGCAGTTGAGGTAACGCCACCAACTGTAAAACACGATGAGGTATTCGATATGGAAGTGCCCTATTTTAAAAAGAAGGCTACTTTAAGTCAGAATGTACGTATTACAAAGCGTCCGGCAACGGTAAAGGGTTATTTAACATTTATGTGCTGCGACAATGAAACATGCTTACCTCCAACAGATGTGGAGTTTGAGTTTGTAGTAAAATAAGCTAGTTTCAATACATATTATATTAACCCCGCAAAAGCGGGGTTTTTTGTTGGATAACTTTTGATGTGTTTTAATCCTTCTATCTTTGCGCTTGCAAAACAATATATAAGAAGATGATAAAAATGATTGTGTCCGATATGGACGGAACCCTATTGAGCTCGAATAAACAATTGCCACGTGATTTTTTGGCAGTGTTTAATAGGCTGAAAGCAGAAGGAATACAGTTTGTTGTAGCTAGTGGGCGTCAGTATTACACCTTAGAAGACGAGTTTAAGCATTTGAATCATAACATTGTCTTTGTGGCCGAAAATGGAGGATTTATTAAGTGGAGTGGAGGAGAGATGGTAACTCGTTCGGTAAAGCCAAAAGACGCAAGTGGTTTAATTAATAGGATTAGGGCTATCGAAGGGGCTAATATTGTTTTGTGTGGTAAAGATGGTGCTTATGTAGAGGACACTTCCAAAGATTTTGTGAGTGAGATGTCGAAATACTATGTCCGGCACAAGATAGTGGAGGATTTAACATTTGTACAAGATGATATTCTTAAAATAGCGGTTAACGATTTTTCAAATATGGAATCGTCTACCTATCCTCAGTTAAAAGAATTATCTAATGATTTTCAAATAAGCACATCTAGCCCTATTTGGTTAGATATTATGCCCAAAGGAACTAATAAAGGGAATGCGATTAAATTTTTGCAAGAAAAATTCGGAGTGAGCAAAGAGCAGACGGTTGTTTTTGGTGATTATTTGAATGATTTGGAGATGATGACTGAGGCTAAGTACAGTTACGCAATGGCCAATGCTCATTCGCTTGTTAAAGAAGCTGCTGCTTTTGAAGCCTTAAGCAATGATCAGGAAGGGGTGACAAAGGCTATAATAGCACTGTTGGACGAGTAGTAAAAATAATTAAACACTTGATTATTAAAGGAGCCGATGGCTCCTTTTTTTATGCAAGAAGGGCAAGTACGTTTACTTGCCCTTACCCTTAAATCAGCTAACTAAATCCAAGTTATATGAAAAAATCCACTGCAAAAATGCAGGTATATTTTAATTATTGTATTTCACTAGTGACCGACTAATTTTTTAAAATGAGGGTACTCCCTAAAGGTTTCCCCTCAAAGTTGTAAATTGATTTTGCGAAACATTTTACAAC
>NZ_JBNGOY010000055.1:0-39414 GCF_050589805.1 Carboxylicivirga fragile
AAGGGTGGCAGATATGGAGGAGTGAGGAACGAACTACGGAGGATGGCATATGTGGTTTTTACCACACAAGGCTGCCTACCTGCCGGAGGCTAATAGATAAAGACAGCCGAAGCCCGCAGCGACTAGCAGGCGAGCCACATACTGGCAGTGACAGGACTGAAGGCTTATGGTGGAGGAACGAGACCATGTGCCTGAAGGAATGTGGAACTGCCGTGAGGATGACCGAAGGAACTGCAAAGGGCATGACAGGTTCACTTTTATTTGATGGGCGATGGTAGGATGTATTGATGTTCGATGTGTTAAAGTTAAGGCGTAAGGTATAATAGGTAGACACATTGCCCATGAATAAAGTGACCGCACTTCGGTTAACTCAGTGACCGAAGGTGAGCAGCTTTATTTGAATCCTTTAAAAATAGACACTGAAAATAAGGCTGCGAAAGCCTGGCATGGTCTTTTGCTGACGAGGGATGAAGAACACCTATGGACCGGGTCAAGTAGATGAGAGATTATGATGTTTGATATATGATAAAAGATCTTTGAATTATAATTGATGAGGTGTGTGGTTTGTATAATTGCGGTTCTTCGTCAAATTTTGGGATGTTGTGATCATCTAAAGTAATTTACCTTAGCTATCTGAATATCTATGCTTAATAGCATGTTTTAATGTGAAGTAGTTTAAAGTCGTACTGAAAAACTGCGAGTACTATCTTGATTTAATCAGATATTCTATTATTTGTTTTTGCCTGATTGAACTCCCGTTTCATTGCCTTCAGCTAATTTTTATTCCGTAGCTAAGGTTATGCAAGAAGAATTGAGCTAAAGGGAATGAAAACCAATTTGTCACTCTCGAAATTTCCAGACAACATTAAACAACTTCATAGTGTATATGTCAAAAACATGCAGTACGATTCCGACTTTATTAATCATCATAAAATAATGATGAATATCGCCTGGCTGTTGTCTAACATCTAAAAATCTAATGGTCTAATTGTTATCAATATTTTATTCTTTAACCTTATCAACTTCATTCTTCCAATTATTGGCAAGACGAAAACCAATATTGCCACTGTTGCTCTCCGGATTACTGCTGCCACGATAAGTTATCCGGCAGTAATCGGCGCCGAAGTACCAACTACCACCACGTACCACACGAAAAGTGCCTCCTGAAGGTCCCGATGGATTTTGTATAGGACTATCGTTGTAATAGTCCTTGCCATACCAATCGCTACACCATTCCCACACATTTCCGCTCAAATCGTAAAATCCCAATTCGTTGGCTAACTTTTGTTTTACAGCATGAGTCTTACGGCCACTGTTTTTTCCGTACCACCCCACAGTGTTTAAACTATCACTCCCGGAGTATTTGTAACTACTACTCAGATTACCTCCTTGTGCCGCAAATTCCCACTCGGCTTCTGTAGGCAGACGGTAGTGCTCACCTGTTAATTCGTTTAAGCGTAACACAAATGCCTGAGTCATCTCCAAACTGACAGATTCTACAGGTAAACTGTCTCCTTTAAAAAAGCTTGGGTTACTACCCATCACAGTTTTCCACAAGGCTTGCGTTACCACAGTTTCACAGAGGTAGTAATTGTTTAGTTTTACCTCATGTAATGGGTGCTCAGCTTCACCTCCTGTATTACTACCCATAGAAAACGTACCACCATCTACAGCAATCATTTTAAAAGATATACCATCAAACTGCTCAGTGTAAGTGGCAAAGTGGTTAGCAGACTTCCCCTGATGCTTGTACCATATATAATAGCCTGATACCAACAGAATAATAAACAAAATTTGTTTCCATGCGGTGCTGCGTTTCGCTCCTACAAATTGATTCATATTTTTAAACTTTTATGTTTAAGTACTATTGTTTCCGCCACTGTAGCTTTTCTATGGAGGAGTGATAATTCTTAATTCACCTTAGCGTTGTGGTTTTTTTTTCAAATTAGGTGAGCGTAAGCTGTATTTAGTTTTTCCTGTTTCCGGCTCTTGAGTTATCGATTCCGGAAAATATTCATGAATCTCAGGATTTTCCTTTATTATTTTTTCAAGGATATAAGCATAGTTAAAATGATTTTCACCTTCATTTCTATCCCGAGCATTATAGGCAATATACTGAAGGTATTTTATGCATTTCTTTTCCCACTCTTTATCAACTTCTTTATAGAAAGTACTTTTTGCAGTAAACTTAATATCAGTCATTACAGTCTTTTGGTCAAATGATGGATTTGTAAACATATCCATAACCAATTTATCGGCTGTTTCATAGTCTTTTTTATCAATAGTGCTTTTTAATTTATGATATGCAAGAATATAATCTTTGCCTTTAAAGTCCTCCAGATCACTTACTCTTTGTGTATCTCTGCACCAACGATAGCCCTTATATAATTTCTTTTCCACACGTTCTTTTCCATATTGTTTTTCCATTTTTGCTCGTTCAGTAACAAATTTCTTAAATAGCGGATGATCTCTATCTGATATATAATTAAAGAAAACTTCTCCCAGGATTTTGTCAGAAAGGTCATCACCTTTAATCTTTAAAAGTTCGTCTATTGCTTTGGTCTGATTTTTTTTATCATAACTCAAATCCATTCCATTAATATAGTCGAACATAAATTCAGGATCTCTGTTTCCTTTCTCGTATTCAGGATATAAGTAACTTGACCTTAACTTAGGATTCATTGAGCAAGCCGCTATTTTAAGAAACTTATCAGCATCATGTCTTCCTCCTGAGCGGTGAAGCACTTCTTTTGTTTCAGGATCGATAAAGTAGTATGCAGGAAATGACTGAACCCTGTATTTTTTTGCAAAAGAAATTCCTTCACCATGTTCAGCATCAATTTTAAGTGACACAAATTTTCCGTTGATAGCCTGACCAACTTTATCAAGGCTAAAAACCTCATCAGCCATTAAAAGACAAGGTCCGCACCATTGTGTGTACACATCTATAAAGACTAACTTGTTCTGCTGTTTAGCCAATTCACAAGCTTCGTTAAACGACGTATGCTCAAAATTAATTCCATTTTGCGCTGATACCATTAAGGAACAAAGTGCTATTAAAAAACTTACTATTATCCTTTTCATTTGTTTAAAATTAAGTAACAAGACGTAAGACTGATTATCAGCTTGCCTCATGTGAATACACGATTGTGGTATTTATTATCGTCCTTTGTGATACAACTTAATCTGGATATCACAAATCTTGTTTTTCAAACCCTCTTATCCGAGACAATTTACTTTAGCAAACCTTCAATGGTTTTTTCCAGTTCCTTGCCATGGATACCTTTAGCGACGATATTGCCTTTTTTATCAATGATAACATTGTAAGGAATGCCTCTTACTTTGTACTTTTTTGTGAATTCACAATCCCATTTATTGAGGGCTGAATAATTATGCCAGTTTAATTCATGATTTTCAACAGCAGCTAACCATCTTTCTCGTTTACTGTCTAAAGAAACAGCAAGAACTTCCAATCCCAGAGGCTTAAATCTCTCATACAGTTTTTTAATGTGAGGTAGCTCTTTACGGCACGGACCACACCACGAAGCCCAGAAATCAATCATTAACACCTTCCCTTTGAAATAATCAAGACTGATAGCATTGCCTTCAAGCGTGGTGAAGTTAAAATCGATGGCGCGATTTCCAGGGGCTATGGATTTGATTGTTTCTAAATTATGGCCTATGTGAGTATATAGTTGATAGTCTTTTGCCGCCTTTGGAAGCTTTGCGTAAAGCTCAATTGCCTCTTTATAATTATTCGGATTTTTTGACCATTCAAACAGTTCATATAATCCTAAAATATTGGAAGCATTATCAGTGATAAACTTTGTTCTTAACTCACTTACTTTTTTATAGGCTAATTCGTTTTTCCCATTCCTGAATATTTCCGTTTTCTCATTTTTATAGGCGAAAAATTTTGAATTAAGGCTTTCTCCACTCAGTTTTTTTATTAGAGGCATGCCTTTGAAAATGAGACCCTCTAATGTTATTTTTTTGTTTTCTAAAAAAATAACCTGGCCATATTCTGTGTTTTCCAAATTTGTGATATATCCCACTTTAGCATCTCCAATCTCATATGAAAATGTAAATTCTCCCTCTTTGACTTTTATCACCTCTTTTTGTACAAACTCCCCTTCTTCTAGAATCCAGAAATATAAATTGGCTTCTTTTATATTGGTGATTTTTCCTTTAATATGAAGTGTAGGTTTAGAACAGGATACCAAAGTCAATGTTATTAGAAAGAGTCCCATGCTTTTTAAAATGTTATTCATAACTACCATTTTTTTTGATGAAACAAAAGAAGATGAAGTATAAAACGTCATCTTCTTTTATTTGAAGGTTAATCCCAATTACCAAGTTTTTTTATTGCTAAACAATATATTTCATCATCATAGCTAACAAGCACGTCTCTTCCTCCTTCTACCGAACGACAAATGGCATTCAGTCCATTTTCACTTCTTCGTAATACGACATGGCCTTACGGAAAGGGAATTCCATTACCTTTTCTTTCTTTTTGCCAGGAATTTGGAACGAGATAGTTACTGATTCTGTTGCTTCATATTTGTAGTTCCCTAAGCGTGTCAAGAATAGAGATATGCCATTTTGAAGAATTGCTTCAGCTTCACTTATGTTTGTGGCATTTTTGCTTTGAGTAATTTTTAATACATGTCTCAGGTAGTTGATGTGATTTCGGTCAATAACTTTTTGATATTCATGTTTTCCAGATTCGTTTAATTCTTTCTGTAGGGTGTTGAGGATATGCGATGAAAAATCATAGAGATTCAATACCATTGATTGCATTTGAGCTACTGCGCTCTTAAGGGATTGATTGCAAAAATCATTTCCAATCTCCATAAGATCTTCATCTAACTTTTCGATCCTGTTCTTCACAAGGTTACTATCAAAATTAGGCAGCTGTGGCAACTCCAATGCTACGGTATAAATCGCAGCTCTGGATTTAGTATACGTATGGTCGATTAGATTTGTCTCCTCAAATTCATCTGAAGGACTTAGTAAAAGGATGCTTGCAGGTAATTTGAAGATCGTATTTACTTTTTCAATGTATTCGTTGGTGTATGAATGACTGCTTTGCGACAGTCCCAATACAATTAAATCTGCATTGGCTGATTCAGAGTTGATAATTTCTTCTTTGGTACGCGAACCAAAATCATCGCTTATTACTTTAATCTCTGCTTGTATACGTTTGTCAATAAGTATAGCATTTGTATTGCGGTAAAGGTTGTCGTTTAAGGAGGTATCACTATTTATTATCATTATTCTTACGTTGGCATCGCGCCAGGACTTATCTGACAATAAAAAACGCAGAATGTTAAGCGAAAAGGATAGATGTCTTCCTTTTCCATTCCACCAAATATCTATACTTTCTTTTTTTCCAAAGCCATTGTTCTTATCATAGTCCAGAAAAATAGCATTCAGCTTTTTGGTTTTAAAATCCTTAAGTACATCTGACATAAAACCTGTATTGCCATTACTTTTGCTCCATCCTAATAGTACAGTGTTAGGTTCAAAACCACTAAAACCATAAATATTGGTGATCGATTTTATGCCTTCCTTTACAGAAGAACATTCCAATTGTCTAACGAAAAAATCATGACCTTTTTTATTCTTTTTTAGTTGAGTATGCTTATGAATGTTGCGATCTTGTTCTTCGGAAGAGCTTAGTTTGAAGTCGGTTAGTGCGCCTAGTTTTCCTGATAGTGCTAGGCCTATTTCAACCAAATATGGTCTTGCTTTTTCTCCTCCACTAAAAAGGATAATGTTGGGTCTCCAGTTTCTTTTATTGTCTTTTTGAATACTAAGTTTAAGCAGTGCTTTTTTTGCTAAGTTTGTCCAAAAGCTGCTCCAAGCATCACCACTCTCTAAAATTAACTCTTTGCGTTGCAAGTAGAAATACAATAATCCTAAAGCCACTGTTGCGCCAGCCAGCGCTACAAAATCAAGTAATATCATCACAAAAAAGGCAGATAAAGTTCCTAGAATACTTACAATTCGAGGAATTTTAAAAGCAGGTCGAAAATCGGAGCTCGACCAACTTTCAATTACTGAAGCCAAGTTTAAAAAAGCATAGGTGGTAATGAAAAACATGGAGACAATGCGCGCAATCACATCTAGCTCACCAATCAATATGCCAGCTTCGGCAATCACAAATGCCAGCAATAATGCGTTTCTTGGCTCGTTGGTTTTACCCGTGCCCTTTGCAAAGGTTTTTGGAGCTATTTTGTCCATTGCAATCGCCTGTAATATACGTGGTGCGCCTAATATGCTTCCCAAAGCAGAAGATAGTGTTGCCCCCCATATACCTGCAATAACCAAAGCAGGTACCAATGAAATTTTAAACAGTATCTGCGGGTCGTTTACGAGTGCGTTGGCATCAACCGTATAGGCGTAGAAAAAAGCCAGAGCTATGTAAACAATAAATCCAACACCAACGGCCAACATTGCCCCGTAGGGTAATGATTTTTTTGGATTCTGAAGATCGCCCGACATGGATACGCCAGCCTCAAAAACAGTAACAGCTGGGAAAAATATACCAAATAAGACCATGAACGGTGCGGCAGTTGCCAGTGGAGCGATGTTTATTTCTTGAGGTACAAAATCGTGCTTACCAAAAAAAATGGATAGTAATGATAAGACAATGGCCGCCATAATAAAGTATTGCGACTTGATAGCCAAAGAGGTACTGACAAAAGTAATGGTAGTAACTGCTAGTAATACAATCGATCCAGTGATTCTAATGGTGTTAATGGTCAGCTCCATCTCCCAATATTGTAGGAAACTTTCTGCAAAACCGATTAGGTATAAACTTACACTAAACGACAGCCCTACAAACAATGCCCACCCAAGTGTGCCGCCTATGGGTAAACCAAGACTCCGGGAAATCATAAAATAAGTACCTCCATTTTGAACCGGCTTATCGGTTGAAAGAGATGCCACACTTAAACTGGTAGTTATTGATATGATATGGGCAATGAATATGATTCCTATGGTATTAATAAGGCCTGCCTGGCCAATGATAGCAGGAAACCTTAAATACATAATAACACCTAATATTGTCAGGATTGAAGGTGTGAAAACCCCACTAAAAGTACCGAATTTTTTCAGCTTAGCCATTATCTAAATTTATTAAATCGTAGTTTTGGATACCTGTACGCTTACACAGGGCAATTACTCGGTTTATAACAATCCCTTATGAATTTTGTTTCTAGATCAGTTTACTTGGTTTGGAGTGCAATGGCAAAGGAATAATATATTTTCATTAATGTCATTTCAACTGTTGATTGGCATAAATTATCTATACTTAGAGACCTTACTTTCTAAGTATTCCGTAATAGACTGCAAAATTATTCATGCAAAAAATGGACAGGAAGCCCTTGATTTTTGTGAATTGAATACCATAGACCTTGTTTTAATGGATATTAAAATGCCAGTATTAAATGGATACTAATTGTTCGTGAAGGTGATTCACTACCAAGATTTAAATAATGCTTATCATTTTATGTATCGATTAATATCATAATTGACACATAACTTTGCTGTGCAATTCTTAATATTGACATTTATAATACGAACAGTTGGTGCACGGTCTTTTAAAGTAAACTCTTGATGCACCTATAGCAGGCAGAAAAGTTGAATTAAAATTGTATTTTTAAAGGAATGGGAAACCTGATTGCATATAAGGGATTTTTAAAAAAGAGAATGCTGACTAATATTTTTGTTAGCTTAGTTCTGTTGTTAATGTTGCTTTCTAGTGTATCTGCACAAAAGCAATACTCCTTTTTGCAGGTCAATAATATTGATGGATTAGTTAGTGATCGGGTTGCCTGTATTCATAAAGATTCACGTGGTTTTATATGGATTGGAACTAAGGCTGGGTTAAGTTGCTACGATGGTTCAGGATTTGTTAACTATAAGCACGATTCATCAGATTCTACATCTATCCCTGATAACTATATCTTGCAAATTCAGGAGGATAAAAATGGTGATTTATGGATTCAAACAAGTTTAGGGTATATCGTATACAATACGCACAACGAGAAGTTTTACTCTGATGTCAAGACGTACCTTGGTATTAAAGAGGTAGAGTTTTATGTAGGAAATATCTATTTCGATGAAGATATGGAAATGTGGATAAAACCTGCAAATGAAGTTTTATTTGCCAGGTATGACTCACATAGCGAGAGCCTTGATCGTGTATTCTCACATAAAAAGGTACTTGATGTTCAGGTTGTAGATTTTAAACAGACTAACCATTTATATTATTATTTATATAACGATGGAACCATTGAATGCTACGATGATTCCAGTTATCAATTGAAATACGAGGATAATTTTTTGCATGGAAAAATGGAAGGTGGAAGTTTGGATCCAGGATTTTTTATCGATGACGATAATGATATTTGGTTCTACGGTAACGATAATGGCGTTTTTCATTTCAATTCAGCTCAACGGAAATGGTATAACTATTCAGTTAATGAAAGATCTATCCGTTTATCCAGCAATATTATTTATAAAATCATTCAGGATGAGAAAGGTTTAATCTGGATTGCAACTGATCATGGTGGTATTAATATTTTAAATAAATACTCTGGTGAAATTATTAAGGTGTATCATCAATCGGATAATGATAAGAGCTTGGCAGATAATTCTGTTACTGACCTGTACATTGATGATAACAACATCGTTTGGGCGGCAACGAATAAAAATGGTGTAAGTTATTATCACGAGAGCATTCATAAATTCCCTCATTACCGAAATTTATTGTCGGATAAAAGTAGCCTTCCTTTTAGTGATGTGAACTGTTTTGTAGAAGATAAGAAAGGAAATCTATGGATAGGAACCAATGGAGGAGGACTGATTTATTTCGATCGCTTAAAGAACACATATACATCCTATAAGCATAAAAAGGATGATTTAAACTCCTTAAGCAGTGATGTAGTGGTTAGTTTGCACATTGATCAGGAAGAGGAACTTTGGATAGGTACCTATGCCGGTGGGGTGAACCGTTTTAATGGTAAGCGTTTTAAGCAGTACTTATTTAATAGCAACACGGCCAGAGGTTTAAGAAATAACAATGTGTGGTCAATTATTGAAGATGACAGACAGAATATCTGGATAGGAACCAATGGAGGGGGTATTGTGATATATAATCGCGAAACAGACACTTTTTTGGAATTACCTAATATGGGTAAGTTAAATTTACCATCGCAATATGTGGCCGATCTTCATAAACTATCTAACGGGAATATTATTGTTGGAACAGCATATGGTGCAAGTATTTATGATACTAAGGAGCAACGTTATAAGCAATTGCCTGGAACGGACGATGGAACACATCTGGATTTTATCAATAAATCGGTAAATGAAGTTTTTGAGGATTCACGCGGTTTGTTGTGGATTGCAACCAATGAGGGTTTGAGTGTAATCGATCCACAAACATTGTTTGTAAAGCATTTTTCAAGTGCGGATGGATTACCTGAAGATATTATGAATTGTATAGAAGAAGATGAGTTTCAGACCATTTGGGTGAGTAAATCTACAGGCTTAAGTCAGCTAATGGTTAGTAAATCGTCGCGTAGTAAAGAATACGATTTTCAGATATACCATTTTACCGAAGAGGATGGTTTGCAATCCAATGAATTTAATCCAAATGCCAGTTATGAAACATCGAAGAACGAGCTAATTTTTGGTGGTGTAAATGGATTTAATTTATTTAAGTCGAAAGATTTAAAGAGCAACGAAATATTGCCAAAGGTTGTTTATACCGATTTACAGGTGTATAATCAACGCATATTTCCTGATTCGAAAGTTGGAAAAAGAAGGCTTCTTGAGAATTCAATAATGTCAACAAAAGAAATAGTACTTCAACACTCAATGAATGTGTTTTCTATTGATTTTAGAGCTCTCGATTTTTTTATCCCCAATAAGATTCGCTATAAGTATAAATTGGAGGGTTTTAATGAGGGCTGGTTAAGTCTGGATAATACCAGACCAAGAGTTACTTATACAAATTTGAATGCCGGGGATTATAATTTAAAGGTGAAAGCCTCAAACAATGACGGTGTTTGGAATGATGCATATACCGAACTTCACATTAAAGTATTACCACCTTTTTATGCGACACCAATCGCCTATCTTATTTATACGCTGCTCTTGTTGTCTTTAGTTATTTATTTTCGTTACTCAATGGTGCGTAAGGAAAGACTAAAGTTTAACATTGAACAAGAACGAATGCGCGCTAAGCAAAATCATGAGATGGATGAAATGAAATTGCGATTCCTTACCAATGTTAGTCATGAGTTTAGGACGCCACTAACACTAATTCTTACGCCATTACAAAAAATATTGGGGAAGAAAGAATATCAATCAGATCGGAAACTTTTAGAGGTTATTGATCGAAATGCAAGAAACCTGCTTACTCTGGTAAATCAATTACTAGATTTTAGAAAATTAGAGTTGCATGGCATGCGGTATAATCCATCGCATGGCAACATAGTTAGTTTTTTACAAGGTGTTATTGAAAGTTTTGAGGAGGGATTTAAGAAGAAGGATATCAATTTCAACTTTAGCCATGAAGTAGACCAATACATGTTGAATTTCGATGGTGATAAACTTCAAAAAGTAATGATGAATTTGTTGTCAAATGCTTTAAAGTTCACGCAAGAAAAAGGAAGTGTAACGGTTAATTTATCTGTTGATATGGAGATGGTGCATATTTCTGTAGTTGACAGTGGTATTGGTATTAAGAAAGAAGATTTAGATAAAATATTCATCAGATTTTACCAGTCAGATATTAATAAGAAGTTAGGACTGTCAGGCAGTGGAATAGGATTGAATTTGGCTCGAGAAATGGTTCAATTGCATAATGGCACCATACGTGTTGAAAGTGAAGAAGGGGTTGGTGCCAGTTTTATAGTTAGCCTTCCTGATGATAAAGTCAAACTGGCACTAGAAGCAGAGATAGATAAGGAAGATAACTTGGGTGTAAATGAACAAGAATTAGAGACTTCTGCAAGTGGCGTCCCAGTCATTCTATTGGTTGAGGATAATCTGGACTTTAGAACCTTCATGAAAGAATCCTTGCAGGATAAATTCATTGTTCATGAGGCTGCCGATGGGCAAATTGCATATGATACGGTACATAAGGTATTACCTGATTTAATTATCAGCGATGTTATGATGCCTAATGTGGATGGGCTTGAGCTTTGCCAAATGCTTCGTAAAGATATTCGGACTTCACATATACCACTCATTTTGCTAACTGCCAGAAGCGCCGATGAAGATAAAATTAAAGGTTTGGAAATAGGTGCAGATGATTACATCACCAAACCTTTCAATATGGATCTTTTAATGCTTCGAGTGAATCACTTACTTCAGAAAAGAAGCAAAATGCAAAAGCAATTTCAAGAAACGGTTGAAATAAATCCAAGTGAAGTGCAAATTACTTCAATGGATGAAAAGTTGATAAAAAAAGCTGTTTCATTGGTTGAGGAGAATATGTCCGAAGCAGGATTTAGTGTTGAGCATTTGAGCAAGGAGTTAGGCATGAGTCGGGTTTATCTTTACAAGAAGTTATTGGCCATAACCGGGAAATCACCCATCGAATTTATACGAATAATCAGGCTTAAAAGAGGTGCTCAGCTTCTCGAAAAAAGCCAAATGAATATTGCAGAGGTTGCATACGCAGTTGGTTTTAATAATCCGCGTTATTTTAGTAAGTACTTTAAAGAAGAATATGGATTGCTCCCAACTGCTTACGTAAAGGCTAAAGTAAAAGAATCTGATATGACTTGAGTTAAAGTTATAGCACTGTTTGAGACTGTAATTACTATTTGTGTTTTGTATCTGGTAATGTCTTGATTGGAATAAATAATCTCATTTTACGATTGCGGAAGTCATAATGTAATCTTTTTGGTTCATTTGTTTACAAGTGATGTAGCATTTGTTTTTACCCCTTTTTAATAGGCTTACACTTAAGTAGATTGCGTTGAAATATTACTAAATAGAATATTATTCAACAGTTATAGTATGAGAGTGAAAATTTGGATTTTATTGTTGTTGGGTACAATGCTTAGTTGCAGTGTGTCTCAGAATGAAATAAGCGAAAAGGATAAATTATTTAAAACTTTACAATCGCTTAAAGGAAAAGGAGTCTTATTTGGACATCAAGATACTTATGCTTATGGTTATACTTGGAATGATGTTGAAGGGCAATCGGATGTGAAACGTGTTACGGGTGATTACCCGGCTGTATTTGGATGGGAGCTTGGTGGCATTGAAGAGGGAAAATTAGCCAACCTGGATACCGTTTCGTTTGATAATATCCGGAAGTATGCTATAAAGGCATATGGTCAAGGCGGAATTAATACGTTTAGCTGGCACCCTTTCTCGGTTATCGACGGAGTAGATTCGTGGAATACCGAAACACGTGTAGTGGATAAGATAATACCAGGGGGCGACTATCATGAGGCCTTCAAAAAAGACTTGGATGCCTTGGCTGATTTTCTGAATAGTGTAATTACTGTAGAGGGTGTAAAAGTGCCTTTTATCTTTCGTCCATGGCATGAAATGGATGGCTCATGGTTTTGGTGGGGCAGTGACAGCTGCTCTCCCAAAGAGCTTAAAGAACTATTCAGGTTTACTGTTCAATATCTTCGTGAAGAAAAAGCTGTAAACCAAATGTTAGTCGCTTATTCGCCAGATCGAAACTTTAGTACAAGAGAAGAATATTTAAGTTGGTATCCAGGCGATGAGTATATCGACCTGATTGGTATGGATAATTACTACGATCTCTATACCAATGGTTTGTTAGATGAGGCTATAAAGAAACTTCACATCATTATTGATTATGCCAATGAGAAGGGTAAGATTTCTGCCTTCACTGAGACAGGATATGAAAACATCCCTGATTCAACCTGGTATACTTCTAAATTAGGAGTAGTGTTAAGCGATAGTATTGTGGCTGCAAACATTAGTTATGCTTTGGTTTGGCGTAACGATCCTTTGAAACATTTCTTTTTCCCTTTCCCGGGTCATCCATCGGCTAAATATGCCAAGGAATTTACTGATAGGGAAGATATCTTGTTATTGGAAGATTTTAAACAAATAAAGAATATGGACTAAGTCAGGTAGATACAACGAAGTTTATTGAAAAGAACTTTGAATGCGATACCTATAAAAAAAATGAAATGAAGAAGACCTTATTTGAAAAAAGACTGAAGAAGATAAAAAGCAACTATAACAGTTTGATTAATAAAAGCAATAAGCAGTTGTTTAGTACGAACGGTGTATATAGCCGTTATAAAAAACCGATACTTACACGAGATCATATTCCCTTGAACTGGCGCTTTGACTTAAATGAGGAGACTAACCCTTATTTAATG
This sequence comes from Carboxylicivirga fragile, assembly GCF_050589805.1. Lineage (NCBI taxonomy): Bacteria > Pseudomonadati > Bacteroidota > Bacteroidia > Marinilabiliales > Marinilabiliaceae > Carboxylicivirga > Carboxylicivirga fragile. Next base: position 13,401 of record NZ_JBNGOY010000055.1, read on the forward strand.
GAGCGCATTGGATTTAATGCCACATTTAATGCCGGAGCTATTAAGTTCAATGGTAAGTATCTTGTGGTTGTGCGTGTTGAGGGCAATGATAGAAAATCTTTTTTTGCCATTGCAGAAAGTGAAAATGGCATTGATGGCTTCCGGTTTTGGGATCAGCCAATAGTTCTGCCACAGACTGAAGAGCCTGATACCAATGTTTATGACATGCGTTTAACTCAGCACGATGATGGATGGATTTATGGCGTGTTTTGCTCAGAACGTAAGGATCCGAATGCACCTGATGGAGATACAAGTAGTGCAGTGGCAGCTGCTGGGATCGCACGCACGAAAGATTTATTGGAATGGGAACGTCTTCCAGATTTAATATCTACGACTGGACAGCAACGGAATGTTGTTTTGTTTCCGCACCTGATCGATGGTCAATACGCGTTTTATACACGGCCACAAGATGGATTTATAGATACAGGTAAGGGCGGAGGAATTGGTTTTGGACTATCTAAATCAATGGATCAACCAGAGGTTAAAGAGGAGCTGATAGTTGATGCTAAAACCTATCATACCATATATGAAATGAAAAATGGTTTGGGGCCAGCACCCATTCGTACCGATAAAGGATGGTTGCAATTGGCTCATGGTGTTCGAAATACAGCGGCCGGTTTGCGCTATACATTGTACATGTTTATGACTGACTTAGAAAAGCCATGGCTTATCACGCATAAGCCCCATGGTCATTTTATTGCACCATTAAAAGATGAGCGTGTTGGTGATGTTTCCAATGTGGTGTTCTCGAATGGATGGATTGCTGATGAGGATGGTAAGGTTTTTATCTATTATGCTTCATCCGATACGCGTATGCATGTGGCTACTTCAACAATTGATCAACTACTCGATTATTGTATTAATTCCCCACAAGATCAATTGCATTCTCATTTGAGTGTTCAAGCAATTCATAAATTGGTAGAAGGGAATAAAGCTCATTTGTACTTATTAGGCTAAATAAGAGTTCTTTGGTTTAAAATACTAGTGTAGGTTTTACAGCTATAAAAATCCAGTTTCATGACAGAAAAAGTCATATTAAGAGAAAAAATTGGCTACGGCTTTGGTGATGCTGCATCATCAATGTTTTGGAAGATTTTTTCCATATTTCTTCCCATCTTTTATACTGATGTTTTCGGTATTTCGGCAGCAGCTGTTGGTACAATGTTGCTTGTAACACGCATTTGGGATACATCTAACGATCCTTTTATGGGTGTACTTTGTGACAGAACCAATACCAGATGGGGTAAGTTCCGACCCTATTTATTTTGGGTAGCTATACCCTTTGGTTTAATTGGTGTATTAATGTTTACAACTCCAGATTTGGGTTTATCGGGCAAGTTAGTTTATGCCTATGTAACCTATACTTTAATGATGATGGCTTATACGGCAATAAATGTTCCTTATGCCAGTTTACTGGGAGTAATGTCTCCAAAATCAAACGACCGAACATCCTTTGCTTCTTATCGAATGGTATTTGCGTTTGCCGGAAGCATATTGGTGGTGCTTATTTATCAACCTTTGGTGGACTGGTTTAAAACTAGCTTTAGTGAAGCTACTTCGTATCAATTTACCATGATAATAGTCGGAATGATTGCCGTTTTCTTTTTTCTACTTACTTTTTCATGGACTCGGGAACGTATTTCACCACCTAAAGAGCAGAAGAACAATTTAAAGGAAGATATTAAAAACCTACTGGGTAATATTCCTTGGTTCATTTTATTAGGTGCAGGAGTTGCAACACTCATTTTCAATTCTGTACGCGATGGAGTTGCCTTATACTATTTTAAGTATTATGTGATTGACGAGGCTGCCATTACATTTTCAGCAACAACACTTACTTATAGCACAGCCTATCTTTTTCTAGGGCAAACAACTAATATGTTTGGCGTTATAATGGCGCAGCCGGTTTCAAAATTTTTAGGCAAGCGCAACACCTTTATGTATGCCATGTTTGGAGCTGCTGTCTTAAGTGCTTTATTCTATTTTGCCGATAGCAATAACTTATGGCTGATCTATACTTTGCAGGCTATAATCAGCTTTTGTGCCGGGATAATTTTCCCATTACTTTGGTCGATGTATGCCGATGCTGCTGATTATTCACAATGGAAATCAGGACGCAGGGCTACGGGCTTAGTGTTTTCAGCATCCAGTATGTCACAAAAACTTGGTTGGACAATAGGAGGTTCAATTACGCTTTGGTTGTTGGCTTATTATGGTTTTGAAGCCAATGTTGTTCAATCGCACGAAACCATTACAGGTATAAAATACATGATGAGTTTTGTACCAGGAGCAGCTGCCCTTATTTCTGGATTAACCATTATGTTTTATCAATTAAGTGATGAAAAAATGGAAGGTATTATTGCAGAATTAGAAGAGAAAAGAAAATCGGAACTATAAACAAATGTTATGTATAGAATAATAGGATTGGCAATAGGTGTGTTGTTTTTGTTCACTGCTTGTAAGCAAGTAAAAGAGGAGAGTATGATTGTGAAATCATTAAATAATGGCTGGACCTATCAGGAAATAGACGGAGATCATTCAGGTGATGCAACTGTTCCGGGAACCATTCATACTGATTTGTTGAAAAATGGTCAAATTGAAGATCCTTTTTACAGAACCAATGAGAAGGATTTGCAATGGATTGACAAGAAAGACTGGTTGTATCAAACTGTTTTTATTGCAGATAATAAAATACTATCGAATGATAAAGTGGAGCTACATTTTAATGGACTTGATACGTATGCCGATGTTTATCTGAATGATAGCTTAATACTTGAGGCATTTAATATGCATCGAGAATGGTCGGTTGATGTTAAGAATTACATCAAAAAAGGAGAAAATCGGCTTAAAGTTTATTTGCATTCTCCAGTGAAGAAAGGTCTAGAGTTGTATAATGCATCGCCCTATTCGTATCCTGCCAATAATGATCAATCGGAAAATGGAGGTTTAGACGATAAGAAAATATCTGTATTTACGCGTAAGGCTGGTTATCATTACGGATGGGATTGGGGGCCACGATTTGTCACTTCTGGTATTTGGCGATCGGTTGAGCTTCAGTGCTGGAATGATCTAAATTTAGAATCGGTATACATCAAGCAACCTTTCGTTACAGCTGAATTGGCACAGTTAGTTGCTAATATTGAAATAAGTGCCGAACATCAAATAAATGCCGAAGTTGAGATTACAAATATGAAGGAGCAAAGGCTTGTGGCAAAGCAAGTACTTGTTCTTGAAAAAGGAGCAAATAGTTTTTCAATTCCTTTTGAAATAGCACAACCTAAATTGTGGTGGAGTAATGGTTTAGGAGCTCCCAATATGTATGATTTTAGAGTCCAAATTAAAAATGTACATGGGAGTGCTATTTCGAAACGAACCGTTTCTACAGGTTTACGATCCATCAAATTAGTTTGTGAAACGGATAAAGAGGGAGAGAGCTTTTTGTTTGAATTAAATGGAGTTAGGGTGTTTGCTAAGGGAGCTAATTATATTCCGAATGATAGTTTTTTACCAAGAGTGGCAAAAGAGGATTACGAAAAGGTGGTATCAGATGCTGTGAAGGCCAATATGAATATGTTAAGAGTTTGGGGTGGTGGTATTTATGAAAATGATTATTTCTACGAATTATGCGATCGCAATGGTATTATGGTTTGGCAAGACTTTATGTTTGCATGTTCAATGTATCCAGGCGATAATGCCATGTTGGATAATATTAAAGCAGAGGCCATTGATAACGTGGTTCGACTTCGTAATCATCCATCAATAGTTTTGTGGTGTGGAAATAATGAGATAAATACCGCATGGCATCATTTTGGTGAAGGAGGATGGGGTTGGAAGCAGCAATATTCTGAGGAGCAACAAGAAGAAATCCATAAAGCTTATACGGATATATTTCATGCAGTTTTGCCCGAGGTGGTTGAAAACTATACGGATAATATGAGTTATTGGCCGTCATCACCACAAGCAGGCTATGATCCGCAAATGCATGCCAGTGATAAAAATACTTCTGGCGATATGCACTATTGGGGGGTATGGCATGGTTTGCATCGTTTTGAAGACTTTGATAAATATCGGTCTCGATTTATGAGTGAGTATGGTTTTCAATCATTTCCTGATTTTGAGTCTGTGCAGACTTATACGCAGCCCGATGATTATAACATCGAGTCGGATGTAATGGCGGCCCATCAGCGAAGCGGGATCGGAAACCTTCGAATAAGAGAATATATGGGTTGGTATTATAATGTACCCGACGATTTTGAAGCGTTTTTGTACATGAGTCAAGTCTTGCAAGCACATGGTATTCGTATGGCTATTGAAGCTCATCGGCGGGCAATGCCTTATTGCATGGGTTCCTTGTATTGGCAAATAAATGATTGTTGGCCAGTAGCCAGCTGGAGTAGTACTGATTATTACCATAAATGGAAAGCTGTTCATTATGCAGTTAGAGATGCATTTGAACCCGTTATGCTTAGTACAGTTAATAATGGCCAACAAGTTGATGTGTTTGTGGTTTCCGATTTACTAGAGGATAGAAAGGCACAACTGCGAATGCAATTAATGGATTTCCAAGGTAATATTTTTCAGGATGAAACGACAGATATTGTTATTGAGCAAAATACAAGTACACAATTAAATTCGATTAAAACCTCCGACTTTCCAAGATTGGATGCAACCACAAATGTGTTGGTTTTAAATGTTGTTGAAAACGATGAGGTTTTATGTTCTAAATACCATTATTTCGAAAGTCAGAAAGAGTTGAAACTAAGGGAACCTAAAATTAATGTGAAAGTTGAAGAAGCAGAAGGTGAAACTTACTTACTAGTTTCGTCAAATACACTCGTTCGAAATTTATACTTATACGATGAACTTTCCGGTTTAATACTCGATGATAACTATTTTGATTTGTTGCCTGGTGACATGAAAAGAATTAAGGTTTTAAGTGCTACATATTCAGTGAGTTCAAAATATGTTAACCATCGATACATAAGACGTTAACAAATTGACACATATATTAGTATTAAACAACATACTTTTGGATTGACCTGATTCTGAGGTTAGGGAATTAAGCATAGAATTAAAGAAACAAGAGTTGTGAAGATATTCATAGTTGATTTTTTCAACCATGGATAGATGATTAAAATGTTGCCCAAATATGTAAGTGTATAGTATACACTAATGAAATATAGTTATTTAATTAAAACAAGTTTTATGAATTTGAATCTGCGATTATTTGGAGTTATTGTCATGTTTCTGGTGGTTCATTCCATTTTTGGCCAGAACAGGACAATATCTGGAACAGTAACGGATGATATGAATGAGCCCTTACCGGGCGTATCTATCCAAATTGAAGGTACAACACAAGGTACTATTACTGATTTTGACGGTAATTATACCCTTAGTTTGCCGGAGGGAAATGTTATTCTCCACTTTTCATTTATTGGTTTTGAGAATAAAAAAATTGAAGTGGGTACTCAGACAGTACTGAATGTTCAATTACAAATGGATACTGAAGGGTTGGATGAAGTTGTGGTGGTTGGATACGGAACCATGAAAAAGAGTGACCTTTCAGGTGCTTCTGTTTCATTGGATGCAGATAAATTGGTGGCCGCTGGTATCGCCAACATCGATCAGGCACTGCAAGGGCGTGCTGCTGGTGTTACGGCTGTTTCTACGTCTGGTCAACCGGGTGGTGCTGTCAGTGTTCGTGTGCGCGGACAAAGTACGGTTAATGCCGGAGCTGAGCCATTGTATGTGATTGACGGAGTGCCGATGCAGAATACTGCTACTGGTGGTCATGATTTAGGATTAGGAGATGCTTTAGGTAATTCGCCAACATCGGGTGTCTCACCGCTTTCAAAGCTTAATCCAAATGATATTGTATCGATGGAAATATTAAAGGATGCCTCGGCTACTGCAATTTATGGTTCGCAGGGTGCTAATGGTGTTATCATTATCACGACCAAGCGTGGTAAAGAAGGTGATGCTAAGTTTAACTACGAGGGATCATACGGTGTGCAACGCCAAAACACGCTTATTGACATCATGAACTTGACAGACTTTGCAGAGTTCAGTAATTCTGTGGCTGCTCAAACCAACGGACGAGAAGAACGTCCTGAATTTCTAGATCCTTCGTTGTTAGGTCATGGTACCGACTGGCAGGAATCCATCTTTCAGATTGCACCAGTTCAACAACATCAGGTTAATGTATCAGGTGGTAGTGATAAGCTAAGGTATTATGTGTCAGGAGGCTATTTAAATCAGGAAGGTACTGTTATTGGAACTGAATTTGAGCGTTTCTCTTTCAGGACTAATCTTGATGCTCAGCTCAAAGACTGGTTAAAAATGGGGGTAAACGTTAATTATTCACAAACGGATGAGCGTCTTGGACTTGCCGATTCAGAGGCTGGTATTATTCGTATTGCCTTGCAAACCACACCAGATATGCCTATTTATAACATGGATGGTACTTATGCCAGTATTTTCAGAGAGGGGCAAACTTCACAGCCTAATGCTATTGGAATGGCCATGGATGATGATAACTTCTTAAGTCGAAATTCGTTTGGTAGCACTGTGTTCTTTGATGCAACCCTGTTGGAAAATTTGGTTTTACATACCGAAGGAACAATGAATCTTGATTTTTCAAAAGCAGAAGTATTTAGACCAACCATTGTTTATGGCAATTGGGAACGGCCTATTAACTCCATGCGAGCGCAAAACAATAAAAATACATTCTGGCAAGTGAAGAACTACCTGACTTATTCTAGAACTTTTGGTAGACATAGCGGAACGGTTATGATAGGACAGGATATGTGGGAAAATAATTATGAATTCGAAAGTGTGTATAATACGAACTTACCAAGTAACGATATCCAAAACCCACAATTGGGTGATGGTACGCCTCAAATTACTTATGGGTTCGGAAGTGCTACCAATGCGTCTTATTTTGGACGTTTAAATTATAACTACGATAATCGTTACATGATGACCTACACTTATCGTCGTGATGGTTCATCCAACTTCGGACCTGAAAACAGATGGGCTGGTTTCCATTCGTTTGCTGGTTCATGGCGCTTTAGTAACGAGTTTTTTATGGAATGGGCACAACACTTTTTAAGTAACGGTAAACTACGTGTTGGCTGGGGGCAGGTTGGAAACCAGAATATTGGCGGTTACTTGTGGGGTGCAGGTATTGTTAAAATGGATACTGGTTTAGGAGCTGGATATCGTCAGTCAAACATAGCGAACCCATACATCCAATGGGAAAAGCAGGAACAGATTAACATTGGCTTGGATTTGACCCTATTTAATTTTGCTGATGTGGTGTTTGAAGTGTATGACAAAACATCAAAAGATATGTTAATGCCTTTGCAATTACCATCATACATGGGTACGCGAGGTAATTCATCCAGTGCACTAGCAGCTCCCTGGGGTAATTTCGGACAGATTAACAATAAAGGTCTGGAAGTATCTGTAACGACGCATAATTTTAAACGTAACTTTACGTGGGATACTGATTTCCAAATTTCTTTGAATCGCAATGAATTAGTGGCCTTAGATGGCACACCGTCGGCGCACATTGAAGGATATGGGCAGTGGAGCGATGTGGTGTCATTAACTGAAGTAGGTGATCCTTTATTTAATTTTTACGGATACGTTACCGATGGTGTTTATCAGGATTTAGACGATTTACAAAATAGCCCGCGACCTTCTGGTTATCCCTCTGATGGTGTATTTGGAATAAATACAACCACTTATGTGGGTGACCTGAAATTTAAAGATATTAGCGGACCCGATGGAAAGCCAGACGGCATCATTGATTCTTACGATAGAACCAATATTGGTTCACCAATGCCTGATTTTACTTTTGGGTTTAATAATACCTTCTCATATAAAAACTTCGATTTAAGTATTTTTATAAATGGCTCATATGGTAACGATGTCATGAACTATACGGCCATTAGCCTCTCAAATATGAAAAGCCTTTGGGCCAATCAGCTCGATGTTGTAAATGATAGAGCTAGATTGGTACCAATTGATGGTAATAATACAGGCGTATGGTGGTCTGATGTTACGAATGTACGAGTTGCTAATTCAAATACGAATATTCCACGTGCCACTGGTACCGACCCTAACGATAATGATCGAATATCGGATCGCTACATCGAAGATGGGTCATTTATTCGTATAAAAAACATCACCTTAGGTTATACGCTTCCGAAGTATTTAACTGAACGCCTGCACCTCGACAATGCCCGCGTATATGGTAGCGTCGAAAACCTAGCTACATTTACCAACTACACTGGTTTTGACCCAGAAGTTGGAGCCAGTACTCAAAGTGCCAATGTATTTGGCTTGGATAATGGACGATATCCGTCGCCACAGGTTTTTACTTTTGGCTTAAGTGTTTCATTCTAATACGTATTTGCTATGAAAATAGATAGTTTTAAAAGATTTATTATAGCCATCCTAGTATTAGGAGCTGTATCATCTTGTGAAGATTTTTTAGAGCGTCCGGCAGAGGACACCTACACGATTGATAGTTTTTATCAAAACGATGAGCAACTGTATCAGTCTGTAAATACCATTTATAACTCACCATGGTATGATTTTCAGCGTGGTTTTATGAAAATTGGTGATGTGATGGCTGGTAATCTTGTTTTTGATATTGGAGATGGTTATACCAATTTGGTACTCAATAACTCAGATGCTGATATTGCCAATGCTTCAGCATCATTGTGGTCGGTTAATGCCTATTGTAATGGAGTTATCCAGAACGTTGATCTAAAGTCAGGCCCCAGCGTATCGCAAAAAGCCAAGAATACGGTTAAGGGTGAAGCCATGGTGTGGAAGGCAATGACTTACTTCTATTTGGTACGTTGTTTTGGCGCAGTGCCAATTATACATGATAATGCGGCTATCATTGCTGATAATTCATCCGCAACACTAAAGCGTAACAAGGTTGAAGATGTATATAAATATATTACATTGATTTTACATGATGCTATTGAACTGTTGCCTGAAGAAAATATGCAAGGACGTATTGATAAATACAGTGCCTATGGCTTATTAGCTAAAGTTTATTTGACTAAGTCAGGATACGGCATGAGCGGTTCGCGCAATGAAGCTGAATTAGCCGAAGCCGCTAAATATGCTAAGTTGGTAATAGATAACAGTGGTCGTGTTCTTCACCCTGAATATGATGAAATATTTCAGTTGAAAGGAAATTTTAGTGAAGAAAGCCTTATTGCGTGGCACTGGACAGTTGGTGCACAATGGACCAGTCAAAATTCATTGCAGTCCGATTTGTCAATGACTAACTTCTCCGATGCTGTTCAGTCATGGGGTAACTGGGTGTATCCAACTATCGATTTACAATCCGCTTTTGAAGAAAGTGCAACCACATTGTCGCGTAACTATCGCGATTCGCGACGAAAAGCAACAATGATGATGGTTGGTGATACCTACGATTATTTTTGGACCGAAATGGGTGGTTTTGCTTATAACTGGGATAGTGCAACAGATGGTATGTATGGTGGTGCTATCAGTTTTGCGAGTGGCACAGGGTCTAACGTTGCCAAGCACATTGTTGGTCGTTTGGCCGACGCTCAGGCACAGGGCTACGAAACTCTCGACCGTATGCACACTCCACTAAGTACACATATTTTACGCTTGTCTGATGTTTATCTGGTGTATGCCGAGGCGGTGTTAGGTAATAGTGCTTCAACAACTGATGCTTCGGCACTGGCTGCATTTAATGCTGTTAGGGCGCGTGCTTTAAAAGGTAACCATGAGGATGAAACCAGTCTGGATTTTGCCATGATCGACCACGAACGCCGTATTGAGTTTGCCATGGAAGGTGACAGATGGTACGACTTGGTTCGTCTGCATTATTATAATCCAGAAGCGGCTAAAGCCCAAATTCTTTCTCAAGAAAGAGGTACCTGGGAAGGACTGGAAGATTTCTATACCAAGGAAGATGATTCAAACTTGAACATTACCAGTCATACAGTAACTGGCTTAAGCGATGACGATTTTACAATACCATTCCCTGAAGTTGATCTCTCATTAAACCCCGGTTTAATGGACGAACCTGTTGACTTTGACTTTGGTTCCATAGGTTATAATTAATTCAACAAAAGAGTTCAATATGAAAACGATAAATAAGCAAAAAATATATACACTGTTTCTGTCTCTGTTAATGATCGCAGGAATAGGCTTGTTGCAGTCATGTGAAGAGTATCCGCATGAATACGAGGTAAGCGGAGGAGTGCCAAGTGTGAATTACATCAGAATGACCGATCCGGACAAATCTGATTCACTTATTGTGAGTGCTTCTTTAAATACAACCATAGCACTTATTGGTGATAATTTAACCAGCATTACCGAAATGTGGTTCAATGATAGAGAAGCGTATTTGAATACTAGTTTTATGACCTCCAATTCACTTATTGTGACCATTCCTAATGAAATACCAGGAGAGGTATCTAATAAGATTTACATGGTAGCTGGTTCGGATACGATAATACATGATTTTAATGTGATTGTGCCTCCTCCATCACCCAAATCGATGTTATGTGAATTTGTTGCAGATGGTGAACAGGCTATTATCAAGGGTAGTTATTTTATCAACGATCCCAATGTACCTATTCAAGTGATATTCCCTGGTGAGTTATCTGGTGAAGTGGTTGCTGTTAGTGATGATTTTGATGAAATCGTGGTAAATGTACCAGCCGGCGCTGCTTCTGGACAGTTAACTGTCAAAAGCATTTACGGTGCTGGTCGTTCATCTTTCTTCTTCCGTGATGATCGCAACTACATTTTAGATTGGGATAATCTGGATGCAGCCGGCGGATGGCGTTCGGGTGTTATTGCCAACTCTGAACCTGCTGGCATTAATGGTAATTATGTTCGTTTTGATGGTGATGTATCTGGTGAAATTGGAGCTACCTGGAATGAAGATGCGCATAGTTTTAACTTGTGGAATGCTTCTAATGGTCGTCCAGATGTACCATTCTATGACGGCGATTTAAACGAGGCTGTCCTTAAATTTGAGTGTTATGTGGTTGAAGAATGGAAATCGGCTGCTCTGCAAATGATTTTCACTCCATATTCGGTGAGTGGAACCAATGGCTATATCGGTGATAATGCTACCCAGCGAGGATTGTGGAATCCTTGGGCTTCATCGGGGAGTTTTAAAACGGATGGATGGATAACCGTTTCGATCCCAATGAAAGAATTTCATTATTTCCACGATGGCAAAGATGCCGGAGAGAATGTAACAAATGATATGCTTGGAGGATTAACATTCTTTGTTTGGCACGGTGGTGTGGAAGGTGAAGATTGCCGAGTGCACATGTGCATTGACAACATTCGTATTGTACCTATGTAGATTTATTGAACATTAAAAACGATTTGCTATGCAAACCAAATATAAAAGATATTTTAAATCATTGTTGCTAATGGTTTTAGTCGGCTTTGTAAGCCTAAGCACTATTCTTACTTCATGCAGTAAGGATGAAGATAGTGGTGTAAATGAGGCAACATTATATAGCTATGGGCCTTCGCCTATTGCGCGTGGAGCTGAATTACGATTTATTGGTGATAAACTGGATCAGGTAACAAGTATTATAATACCACCCGATTTAGAGATAGTTAATTCTGAATTCACCGAACAAACAGGTAAGAGTATCAAGCTAATTGTGCCTCAGGAGGCTGAAGTAGGATATGTTACACTAATAACTGATAATACTAGTTTTTCAACTAAAACAGAAATAGGTTATTCTGAGCCTATTTCTATTGAAACCTTTGCACCTTCTTCCATCAAGCCTGGAGCCACTTTAACCATTGACGGGGATTATCTTAACCTAGTAGGTGAGGTAATTTTTACCAATCGTGTAGTGGTTGATAGTTCAAAGTTTTTAACCAAGTCAAGAAAACAGGTAACACTTATGGTGCCGGCTGAAGCTCAAACGGGTAAATTAGCTATCTCCAATGGAGCCGAAGACCCGATTATTATTTATTCGGTGGATGACCTGGACATCCTTATCCCACTTATTTCTGAAGTAACGCCAAATCCGGTTAAGCCTGGTACTGCATTAACAATTGCAGGATCAGATCTAGACCTGATAACTGGTATTACATTGGGTGGTGACATTACGGTGACTGAATTTACAAGCCAAAGTGCTTCTAACATTGTGATGACTATACCAGTCAATGCAAAAAGTGGCGCCGCAACATCGCTGTTACCTTCGGGCATTGAAATTGCAGTTGGCGACATTACACTTGTTGAACCTACGGCCGGTATCGAAGAGGTGAAGGATTCTTATGGCATTGATGAAACGGTAGTTATTGGCGGTAGCGATTTGGACTTAGTAACTACAGCAACATTCACAGGGGGCGAGGCTATGGCAGTGACGCTTACTGATGGAAAGATGAATCTCAAAGTAGCAGCAGTCGCTCAGAGCGGACCAATTACATTGACCACAGCCAATGGTACAACAGTAACCGTTGATGGTTTTGTAACGACCAAACCAGTAGCAACCTTTCCTTCAATGGCTACTCCTTTGGATGCGCTTAATATCGTATCGACTTTGGGCAGCCGTGTGAAAACGGTTATGTTTGGAGACCTTGAAGCTGAAGCAACTGCTACGGGTGATGGTTTTAAAGTAGTTGTTCCCCTAGAGGCTGAAACAGGTAGTGTAAAATTGGTGATGGATAATGGAGAAACTGTTGCTGCAGGAAACATAGCTATCAACGCGTTTACTTTCTGTGCAGTTTCTGAATTTGCTTCGGAAACAACAACGGTTGGTGATCTGTTGGAGTGCTCGGTTGTTAACAGTGGAAGTCTTACAAATGTGCTTCTTAATGATGAAGATACGCCTTATTTATTGGTAGGAACTGTGCTTTATGTTGCCGTAGGAACTGATGTTGGCGATAATAAATTGACCTTGGTGTCTGGCACCACAAATGTGGACTATACAATTAAGGTTGAAGCATCTGGGCTGGTTGAAACGGTTCTATATAATACACCAATAGAGTTGGCCAACTGGAGTGCGAATTATGAGTTGAATGTTGACTTTTCAGGTGCCCCGGCTGATTCTTATGTGCGCATCAGGTACACTAAGACCAACGACGCTCCACAAATGAAAGCATTTGATGGTCACTGGGGGCTTGCATACGATGGCACAACTGATGAAAATGCTGCAATATTAGCGGCTTCTGATTATATCGACCTACCAATCTCATTGTTCCCATATAGCGATTGGGGCTATTCAATTATTCTTCAGGGCGACGGCATGATTGTTTCATCTATCTCTTGGGTGAAGGACTTCTCCCCGCCAACAGCCATTTGGGAAGGTTCGGTTCAAGTTTCTGGTTGGAGTTCATCTTTCACGAATTTAACCTGGGGTGGTTATGATTTCAGCGGATTGACAGTAGGGCAAACTATGTTTGTCTACTACACCGCAGATGCTGATGCTACAATGCGTCTTGGTAATGGTAACTGGGCCGCACTGCCTTCTACGCTTCCGATTGCAACAGATTCGGGTGATGAATCGGGCGAAGGAAATATATTGATAACCGCAGGTACATCGAGCGTATCGTTTAAATTAACCGCCGAAGATATTGCATCTATTCAGAATAATGGTGGTTTTGGGGCTTATGGAGGTGATTATGTTGTCACTAAAGTGGCGCTCAAATAGCCTCTTCGGTTTTTTGTAACTGTAAAAATAGATATAAGGGGAGGAGAATACCTCTCCTTATGGAAAACATAATAAAGAAGAATCGCAAAAAATTATATTTTAAAATTTAAAGATAGCTTTCTCGCTTTGAGAAGGCTTTCTTTAAAAAAAGGTAGCATGATGAGATTGTGGATAGGTTTATTTGGATTTGGATTACTAGTTTTTGCCTGTAGTAAAAGTGATGGGAATGCTGTTGTTGATACCGATCCGCCAGAATTTGTAAGTTGTAGTTTTCAGGATGCAATCAATGTAAATAAAGGCGATGTATCCATAGAAATTATTTTTAATCAAAATGTTATCCTGTTAAAACCGCATGGAATTACTTTGAATGATGTTCAGGTTAACGCTGCAATGGCTGCTTACAAAAAGCTAACTATTAAGGTGACTCTTGAAGAAGCTACTGAATATTCCTTAAAGATTCCTGCACATGTAATTAAGGGACCAGATGGAAGCACTGCAGATGAAATTATTATTTCTTTTAGAACTAAAGATCCTGTTTCAGTAAGTATTGATGCTGATTTAGCTGTTGGTAATTCATCTCCTGAAGCCGTTAATGTGTACAATTTCCTGAAAGAGAACTATGGGATAAAAACGCTGTCATCTGCTATGAGCAATGGTGCGGTGGATACCAATGAAGCAGAATGGGTGAAACAGCATACGGGCAAATATCCAGCTATGATTGGTATTGACTATATCTTTTTAAATTGGGCGCCAGCTAATTGGATTGATTATAATAACATTGATGTGCAAAAAGACTGGTGGGCCAATAACGGATTGATTACAGCCTCATGGCATTGGAATATTCCACCCAATGAAAATATTACAGATCATACAAAATTCACATTTCGGCTCGAAAATGAAGATGGTATTAAAGTCACATTTAAACCATCGAATGTGCCCATTGACGGAACCTGGGAAAATCAGGTGGCGAAAGCTGATTTTGATGAGTTGATTACTTATATACAGTTACTTCAAAGCGAAGGTATTCCATTGATTTGGCGCCCGCTTCACGAAGCAGCTGGTAATATTTATGAGTATAACAATGGGCAAGCCTGGTTTTGGTGGGGATTGGATGGCGGCGATGCGTATGTTGAACTTTGGCGCTTTATGTTTGACTATTTTAAATCGAAAGGGGTTAACAATCTCATTTGGGTGTGGACCACACAAACAAAGGATGCCGATTTCTATCCGGGTGATGCCTATGTTGATATTATCGGGAAGGATGTTTATAACAATAATGATAGCGAGGGTTTAGCTGAGTTATTTAAGGAGCTTCAAGAAGCTTACCCAACAAAGATGATTACCTTAAGTGAGTTAGGTAATGTAGCCAATGTGTCTGCTCAATGGAGCAAAGGAGCTCAATGGTCGTGGTTTATGCCTTGGTGCGATCATGATAGAACACATAACGTTAATGACGCCGATTTTGCATCAACAGATCATCAATTCGCCAATGCATCCTGGTGGAATGATGCTTTAAATCCGGATTATGTAATTACCCGTGATGAGATGCCTTCACTGAAATAAATAATTAAAGTACAATATACCATGAAACTAGCTAAACAGCTTTTATCGATTCTGTTACTTGCCTTAACTTGGCAATTGGCAACTGCAAAAGTTTCTCTTCCTTCCATTTTTAATAATCATATGGTGCTTCAACAAAACAGTGAAGTAAAGTTATGGGGTTGGGCCAATCCTACCGAAAAAGTTACAGTAACAACCTCATGGAGTACCGATACACTAGAAACCTGGGGTAATAGCCATTGCGATTGGTCGGTTAACCTTTCTACCCCTTCGGCTGGAGGGCCTTATGAAATTACCATTCAAGGTTATAATAAAATTGTATTAAACGATGTGTTGTTAGGAGAAGTTTGGCTTCTTTCGGGCCAATCAAATATGGAATGGCATGCTCAACTGGGTTTTGATAATTCTGAGCAAGAGGTCAAGAATGCAAAGCATCCTAATATTCGCTTTTTCACTGTTTCGCGCCGCACTTCGCAATATCCTCAATCAAATGTTGAAGGTCAATGGCAAGCATGTACACCAGAATCAATGAAATACTTTAGTGCCATTGGTTACATCTTTGGGCGTACATTAAAGGATTCACTTAATGTGCCAATCGGTCTAATTAATACGGCCTGGGGAGGTTCACCAATTGAAATTTGGATGCCTGAAGCGACTATAAATAATGATGCTTTTCTATTAGAAGAGTCGAAAAAAATTGAAGAAATGGCATGGAGTGCCCGTGAACCAGGTCAAGCATATAATGCTATGATCGCACCTATAATGCCTTACAATATAGCAGGAGTGCTTTGGTATCAAGGCGAAACAAATGCAGCAAACCCCAAAGCCTATACCAAAATGTTATCCACTATGGTAGATTCCTGGCGTAATGGATTTAAAAAAGATTTCCCTTTTTATTATGCGCAGATAGCACCATGGAATAACTATGGCCCAGTTTCTGGAGCGCAAGTGCGCGAAGCACAACGACGAGCATTGGGTGTCATTGATAATTCAGGCATGGTCGTCGTGAGTGATATTGGGGATACCCTAGATATTCATCCGCGAAACAAGATTGATGCTGGATTGCGATTTGCGAATCTAGCTTTAAACCAAACCTATGGGAAAAGTGATTTGCCAATTTCGGGACCACTTTATTCATCTTTCACAACAAAGGGCAATAAGGTTCTAGTGCAATTTCATTATAGCGAAGGTCTTTATGAAAAAGGGTCTGCATTGGAATTATTTGAAGTAAAAGATAGCGATGGTACTTGGTTTCCGGCAAAAGCTAAAATTAAAAATAACAGTATTGAGGTGTATAATAAGAAAGTGGAAAAGCCCATTGGGGTTAGGTTTGCATGGAGCAGTAATGCAACTCCAGGCTTGTTTAATGCTCAGGGTTTGCCAGCTTCTTGCTTTACATCTGAAGAAGATATGGAATAAATAAATGCTCACTTAAGTAGATTATGATTCTAGATAAAATAAACACAATTATTCTTCCTCAATTGGAGGAGGAGTTGAAAAATATACTTGAATTTTGGGCTAACAATACCTTAGATCATCGGAACGGTGGATTTGTTGCAGAGCTCAATGGTGAAGGTGAGTTAAGCGAATGTACTGAGAAGGGCGCTGTCCTCAATACTCGCTTGTTGTGGACATTTTCTGCGGCCTATAATTTCTCTAAGGATGCTGCTTATTTAAAACTGGCTGACAGAGCCTACAAGTATTTGACACAATATTTTTGGGATAAGGAATATGGTGGTTTGTATTGGTCGGTAAATACTAATGGAAAGGTAGAAAATAGTCGTAAACAGGCCTATGCTCAGGGTTTTGGAATTTATGGTTTCTCTGAGTACTATAAAGCTTCTGACAAAAAAGAAAGTCTAGATTACGCGATTCAGCTTTTTAATTTGATAGAAGCTAATTATAAGGATAAAAAGCATGGTGGTTACATTGAAGCGCTGGCAAACGATTGGCAATTGTTGGATGATATGCGCTTAAGTTCCAAAGATGCCAATGAGCCTAAGTCAATGAATACACATTTACACATCATTGAGCCATATACAAACTTATATCGATGTTGGCCTGATGCAGAGCTAAAACAAAGTATTCAAGGTTTACTAAAGGTATTTCGCGATAAAATTATTGATAAAAAGACTTTCCATTTCAATTTGTTTTTTGATGTAGACTGGAGTGTTAAATCTAACATACAGTCATACGGACACGATATAGAAGGTGCTTGGTTATTAAACGAAGCAGCACATTTTATTCGGGATAAGGAGTTAGTAGATGAGTTGCAAGAAGCATCCTTAAAAATGGTTGATGTGTGTATGAACGAAGGGCAGGATAGGGATGGCAGTATTTTTTATGAAAAGGAAGGTGGGCACTTGGATACTGATAAACATTGGTGGCCTCAGGCAGAAGCTCTGGTTGGCTTACTCGATGCTTATCAAAACACATCTGATACAAAATACCTGAAAGCTGTGGTTGATGTTTGGCAATTCGTCCTGAATAATGTGATAGATAAAAAGAATGGTGAATGGTTCTGGAAAGTTGATAAAAATGGAGTGCCCGATTTAAAACCGCCAAAAGTAGGTTTCTGGAAATGCCCTTATCACAATTCAAGAGCTTTAATGGAAGCCATCACTCGTATTAAGTTAATCTCAAGTTAAATGAAGTATTCAAATAGTAAGATATACCACCTTGTTGTAATAATTCTAATTTCAAGCATTTCTTCTTGTCAATCAAAACATGGGAAACAAATTTATACGGGTTTTAAAACAGAGGCATCACAGTTGCTGGATGCCAATGGAAACCCATTTATTATGCGAGGTATAAATGTCCCTAATGCCTGGCATCCTAAACAATCATATCAAGCATTGGAGACTATTGCTGATCAAAAGGTGAATTGTGTTCGATTAGTATGGGAAAGTCATTTATCCGCCGATGGGTTGGATAGTGTTCTTCAAAAGTGTATTGATTTGGAGATGATCCCGATGGTTGAATTACATGATGCAACTGGCGATTCAACGGCAGCAAAGCTCTATCAGATGGCAGCGTATTTTACCAGTGATGAAATGAAATCGATCATCCATAAATATGAGAAGTATTTAATTATAAATATTGCCAACGAATGGGGATCTAACGGATTATCAGCAGAATATTGGAGAGATGCCTATAAGAAATGCCTAGTTAAATTACGACAAAGCGGGTATCGAAATACCATTGTTATTGATGGACCAGGTTGGGGCCAAAATATTCAGCCTATTCTTTTGTATGGAAATGATCTGATAGAGTTTGATCCATTGCACAATTTGTTGTTTTCGGTGCACATGTATGGTTCGTGGAATGATGAAGAGAAAATCAAAAATGATTTAATGGAAGCTCGCAATAAATCAATTCCTCTTATTGTTGGTGAATTTGGATATAATTATAATAAAGGAGATAATAATTTAAATTGTTCGGTCAACCACAAGCAGATTCTAAAGACCTGTGCCGATTTGAATATGGGCTATTTGGTGTGGTCGTGGACAGGTAATAATGAAGAAAATAATTGGCTTGATTTGGTAGTTTTTGAAGATTGGAAAACCTTGACTTATTGGGGTGAAGAAATATTTAATTCTCCAGTAGGCATAAGTGAAACGGCTAAAAAAGCTACAATATTTAATAAGAAATAATTATATGATGATGGTGAGATACATTTGCTTGATTATAGTTGCAATGCAGTTAATTGGC
This sequence comes from Carboxylicivirga fragile, assembly GCF_050589805.1. Taxonomy (NCBI): domain Bacteria; kingdom Pseudomonadati; phylum Bacteroidota; class Bacteroidia; order Marinilabiliales; family Marinilabiliaceae; genus Carboxylicivirga; species Carboxylicivirga fragile. Next base: position 32,408 of record NZ_JBNGOY010000055.1, read on the forward strand.
TGTGCCGCGTGTTCAAAAGATAAAGATGTGCAGAAACCTGCACCTGTACTTAAATCAAGTATCCCAGAAAATAATGCTGTTGATGTGCAACTTTCAACAAGTATTGAAATTATTTTTGATGAAGTCATATCGCTTGCATCAAATCATGGCATTAGCATAAATGGTTCCGCAACAGAGGTGGAGGCCTCATTCACCAAACTGCTTTTTGCTGTTGAGTTACAATATGAAACAGTCTATGAAATAACAATTCCAAAGGGCGCTGTAATTAATACTTTTGGAGTGCCTTCTACACAGGAAATACAAATATCTTTCACAACACGTGAAGCACCTTTTATTGATACAGAAGGAATGCAGTTTGTTGCCAGTATGGAGGTTGGGTGGAATCTAGGTAATACGCTAGACACTAAAAGTGAGGATGAAACAGCTTGGGGAAATCCCTTAGCTACTAAAGAGTTGATTGATGCGGTTAGTGCCAAAGGATTTAAAACACTTCGTGTGCCTGTTACCTGGCAATATCATATGGGTGATGCACCTGATTATACCATTGATAAACAATGGCTGGATAGGGTAGAGGAAGTTGTTAACTATGCTTTGGATAATAAAATGCATGTGATTGTGAATATTCATCACGATGAAGAATGGCTCATCCCTACTTATGCAAAGCTTGATGGAGCAAAGGATCAATTAGAAAAAGTGTGGATACAAATTGCCGAACGATTTAAAACATATGATCGTAACTTGGTGTTTGAAACCCTTAATGAAACGCGCTTGAAAGGTTCGGCTGAAGAATGGACTGGAGGAACAGCTGAGGGGCGTGATTGCATTAATCAGTTTCATGATGTTGCTGTTGCGGCAATCAGAAATTCAGGTGGGAACAATACTGATCGATATATCATGGTTTCGCCTTATGCTGCTTCATCAAGTCAAGTGGCAATGGATGGGCTTGTATTACCTAACTCTTCAAACCTTATTGTTTCGGTGCATAATTATTTTCCGTACAAATTTGCTTTGGCCGAGTCAGACTTCAACACCACTTGGGGTACAGATGCTGAAAAGCTGGCCCTAGATGCCGAACTTGATAGAGTTGTAAACAAGTTTATTGCTAATGGTATTCCAGTTGTGATGGGTGAATGGGGTAACCTAAATCATGATAATCTGGAAGAGCGTGTTAAGCATGCTGCCTATTTTGCGAATGGATGTATTTGCCGAGGTATTTGTCCAATCTGGTGGGACAATGGTGCTTTAGGCCATTTTGGTATTATCAACCGTGATAATTATCAATGGTCTTTTCCTACAATTGCGGATGCTATTGTGAACCAAGTAAAATAGATTTTAAGTGATATTGGCTTGTCTCATGGTGTGTATGAATATATCCTTAAAATGAGATGGTTAGAACTATTAAAATAAGCTTTTGAATTATACAGTAGACCATTGTTTCCTATCAGTTCAAGTTAGGAAAGTCATTTGCTTGCCAAGAGTTTGATTGGTTATGAATTAAGATTGATAAAATTATAACAGGATTGAAGCACATTGTTTATGTGTTGGATCAATCTCATAATGATAAAACAGAATATGAAGAAAGTATTAACGATTGCCCTAATGGTGCTGGTATGTGTTTGGACTTCTGCTCAAAAAGCTGATGATTTAGCATTAACGCCACCCATGGGATGGAATAGCTGGAATACATTTGGAACCAATATTAATGAACACTTAGTTAAAGATATTGCAGATGCATTTGTGGATTTAGGTTTAAAAGATGCAGGATTCGAATACCTCGTTTTGGATGATGGCTGGATGGCTATGGAGCGTGATGAGAATTACAACTTGGTGGCTGATCCAGTTAAATTTCCAAATGGAATGAAATCTGTAGTGGATTATGTTCACTCTAAAGGTTTGAAATTTGGTATTTATAATTGTGCAGGTAGTAAAACATGTGCTGGTTATCCTGGAAGCAGGGGTTTCGAATATCAAGATGCCAAGTTGTATGCTGAATGGGGTGTGGACTTTTTGAAATACGATTGGTGTAATACTGAAAATTTAAATGCAAAGGGTGCTTATCAAACCATGCGAGATGCATTGCATGCTACTGGTCGTCCTATCATATTTAGTATTTGTGAATGGGGTGATAATGAACCATGGAAGTGGGGTGAAGAAATGGGACATATGTGGCGTGTAACTGGTGATATTATCAATTGCTGGGATTGTACTGTCGGGCATGGAACTTGGAGTTCGTTGGGCGTATGGCCAATTATTAAGTTGCGTAAAGACATACGTAAGCACACAGGACCTGGTCACTGGAATGATTTTGACATGATGGAGGTTGGGAATGGAATGACTGTGGCTGAAGATCGCGTACATTTTGCCATGTGGTCTATGTTAGCATCTCCTTTAATTATGGGTAATGATTTGCGATCGGCCTCAAAAGAAACCATTGAAATACTTACAAATAAGGAGGTTATTGAAGTGAACCAAGATAAGCTAGGTATTCAAGCTTATTGTCATTCTGATGAAGGAGATATAGAGATTTGGGCCAAACCATTGAATGATGGAGAATGGGCTTTTGCTTTCATAAATATGAGTGATAAAGCCATCGATTTAAATCACGATTGGGCATGGCATCCTGTAAAAGATGACCTATCAAACAGATCTTTGGAGGTAAATAATAAGGTTTATAAAGTACGTGATTTATATAGTCATAAGGATTTGGGTTTAACTAAGACAAAGCTCAAAGGTACTATAGGAGCACATGATGTATTAATGCTAAGGTTGATTCCGACAGAGTAAATGCAAATAAATTGTTGTCAATTCATGTTGTTTTAAAATAGGTATATCTAAGTGAAGTCATGATGAAATTATTTGTATTGATTAACTTATTGTCATTTACTACGTTAGTTGGATTAAATGCACAAGCGCCTCCTGAAAATTTTAATAATCCTATTCTTTCAGGTTTTCATCCTGACCCATCCATATGCAGAGTTGGTGATGATTATTACTTGGTCAACTCCACCTTTGTTTGGTTTCCAGGCTTGCCAATATACCACAGTAAAGATTTAGTTAATTGGAAATTGATTGGTCATGCTGTTGATCGACCTGATATGGTTGATTTTGATGGCTTGCCAGATAAATTTGGTTTGTTTGCACCTACAATCAGACATCATGATGGTGTATTTTACATTATCAATACTTGCGTAGGATGTAAAATGAATTTTTATATTACGGCCACTAATCCAGCCGGGCCATGGTCCGATCCAATTTGGCTGTCAGACGCTCCAGGTATTGATCCTTCATTGTTCTGGGATGATGCTGGTAGATGCATCTATACTGGCATGAAGGGCGTTGAAAATGAAGCTTGGCGAGCACAATCCGTTGCCTATAATCAGGAGTTGGATTTGGAACAAAAAAAGTTAGTGGGAAAGCCTACTTTTCTAACTTTTGGGCATGCTAATAATGCACCTTACACAGAAGGACCTCACATTTATAAAATTAATGGTAAGTATCTACTGATGGTTTCCGAAGGTGGAACGGAAATGTTTCACGCCATAACAGCGCATCATAGTGATTCTCTCAATGGGCCTTATGTCGCCGATTATATTAATCCGGTTCTAACACATCGTCATTTAGGTGAGGATTACCCCTTACATGCTGTCGGTCACGGCGACCTTGTACAAACACAAAATGGAGAGTGGTGGTGTGTATTACTTGGTAAGCGCCGAATAGATAAGGAAACAACTTTAGCTCGCGAAACATTTTTGGCTAAAGTGCAATTTGAAGGGCAAACACCCATTTTTAATCCTGGATATGGACATGTGTTAGATCACCAGAAGCGCCCTGACTTGCCATGGACCCCCATCGATAAAGAGCCCGTTCGTGAAGATTTTAATGAAGATAAATTAGGAATGGCATGGTGTACTGTTCGTACTCCCAAAGAGCCATTTTTTGCTCTTAAGGCTGGCAAACTTCTTATAAGCCTACGTGCCGAGGTAATGGATAGTTTAGTTAATTCATCCATGTTAATTCGGCGAATTGAGCACCATAAATTCGAAGCGATGACTGAGATGAGCTTCAAAACCTCTAAAGATAATGAACATGCAGGGCTAACTGTTTATCGTACAAACGAGAACCATTTTAAACTATTAAAAGATAAAAAAGCAATTGTTCTGATTAAATCTTTTAAAGGTGAACAGACAGAAGTTGCTCGTATTCCATACACCAAAAAAGATGTTTATCTGCATGTTAAAGGAAATGACTTAGAGGCTCAATTTAGTTATGGAGAATCAGAAGACAAGTTAGTACCTATTGGAGAGAAGCAAAGTTTGATTGTTATTGCCGATTATCAAGGTAATGCTCAGTTCAATGGTCCAGGTGTGGGTATATATGCCACTAGTAATGGTAAAGTATCAAAGAACACTGCTAGTTTTGATTGGTTTGAGTATAAAGGATTATAAGTAAGCGTCTCTGGAATGACGTATAGTTTATTGTTTACTTATATTCGAGTTTTACATCCTTACTAATTATTAAATGAGGATGCACTATGATTTTTAATTGAAATAAATGCCAACCTAATTTGATTGGCATTTTTTTATATGTCAACGCGGAGACGCATACGGTGATGGTGTCAGTGGTGACCTTTCTGTATGGATAGACCCTCTAATTGATTATTTTGAAGGGCTCGCCTTATTGGTGAGCTTGAATATCCGATTAAAATTAGCCAAATTATTAAAGCTGCATCTAAAGGCTATCTCAGCAATGCTGTCATTTTAATCTAATAGCATCCTGGAGGCGCATCCAATCCGGAAATCATTTAAAAATTCTACAAATGTACCCGTACGTTGTTTGATTAAGCGGCTAAAGGATATTATGGTCATGTTTAATTCATTGGCAAGGTCTTCAGTCTTAATCTTTCTAATTGTTGTCGTAATACGTGTTAGTATTTTCCTGTTGTGAGGGATGTTATGTTGAATGGAGATGAGGTTTGGATCGAAATGGATGTTAGGATGTTTGATGTTGAGATGTTTAAGAAAAGTTACTACTTGTATAGAGCTGTAAATATTATCCCAGCCTTAAAGGCTTAAACCACCTTCGACAAGAATAGATCCACTTATTGGTCGATGTGCCAAATAGAATACTTTTCATTTGTAGAATGATTATCGTTAAGTGCAGTGAACTGCACTTTTCTGTCATAAAATACAACCAGGCAACTAAAAAATCTCTTCAAGTGCAATTTAATGCTCTTTCACTAGTATTTGTTTAAAGTTTTCTTTATTTTTGACACAAATAGAGCGTTATGTTGCACTTTTCAGAATTAGTAAAAACCATTAAAGCCAGAAGAGAAATGCTGCAGGTAAACCAAGAAATGTTAGCAGACCTATCTGGTGTAAGTCTTAGAGCCTTAAAGCAGTTTGAGAGTGGTAAAGGTAATCCTACATTGCAGACGCTTGGTAAAATGGCTGATGCACTGGGCTTAGAACTAACATTAAAAGTAAAAAAGCTAAATCCAAGTGAATGAGACAAGCTAAGGTCATCTATAAAAACGAGGAGGCAGGCTTGCTTACTCAATTAGATAGTGGTGCATTTGTATTTCGCTACCATGATGCATGGATTAATGCCACCGATAAACCTCCTATTAGTCTTACACTACCTAAAAATCAGCAAGAATACCAGTCTGAGTATTTGTTCCCATTTTTTTATAATATGTTGCCGGAAGGAGCTAATAAACAGGTTGTTTGTCATGCCATGCGTATTGATAAAGAAGATCATTTTAGCTTATTACTAATTACTGCGACCTATGACACCATTGGAGCAGTTAGAGTCATTAAAAAAGATAATGTATGAGTTTACCTGATATCAAATACTGCCCTAGTACATTAAAAGAAGGAAATAACACCTATGCATCAACAGCTTTAAAGCGTTTATTCAATGGAAAAAAGGTAAGTCATATACTTCCTTATGAATCGCCAGCAACAAACGAAGTAACAGATGAACTATTTGAAGATAATCGAAAAAGGATGTCTATTTCAGGCGTACAAGAAAAGTTCTCCGTTTTGTTGGACAAAAACAAATTACGCCTCATTAATGAAGGTGAACATGGACAATACATACTTAAACCTAAACCTGATGCAGGTAAGCATCCTGAAATGATGCCAGCCAACGAGCATTTAACGATGCAACTAGCCAGACAAGTTTTTAATATAGAAACTGCTGAGAACGCACTTATTTTTTTTAGCAATGGAGATCCAGCATATATTACTAAGCGATTTGATGTTAAAGGTGACGACACTAAGTGGGCACAAGAAGATTTTGCTGCGTTAGCGCAAAGAACCCCTCAAACGCATGGAGCAAACTATAAATACCAGGGTAACTATTATGAATTATTTGAAATACTAAAAAAGTTTGTCCCTGCCTACAGTGTTGAAGCTCCTAAGCTATTAAAGCTTGTGCTGTTTAACTACATATTTTCTAATGGAGATGCACATTTTAAAAACTTTTCTCTCATACAAACTGAGTTTGGAGATTTTAAATTGAGTCCAGCTTACGACTTACTAAATAGCCGAATTCATATTGAAGATAAAGATTTCGCACTTGAAGATGGTTTATTGCCTCCAGTTGAAGCAAAAGGAAAAGTAAAAGAACAGTTTCATAAGCTTGGAGAAATGGCTGGAATTAATATAAAACTAATTGATGATATTTTTTCTCTACTAAGTTCCAAAAAGGACGAAGTCCTTAGGTTAATTAGCCACTCATACTTATCTGATAAATTGAGCCGTAACTACGAACAGGCATATCTATCCCGATTAAAAAAACTAAACAGGAAATAATATTACCTCATATTGAATATAAATGGAGCAGGAATGTTCGATGGTTGGATTTCGAGATGTATGATGTAAAGTAAAAGGTTCAAGCGCCTGCGGCTAGCGTAGGCGGATTGCGGTGGAATGGCGGGTCGAGCCGACTGCGAGTGGAGCAAGGGTGGCAGATATGGAGGAGTGAGGAACGAACTACGGAGGATG
>NZ_JBNGOY010000056.1:0-36755 GCF_050589805.1 Carboxylicivirga fragile
AGTTCTTCGAATATTTGCCGTAGCATATAGAGAAGAGCCATTTGTGAAATTATCTTGCTAAAAACTTGTTTTTATCTTAGAATGCTCGATGACCGCAGCCCGGTACAAATAAATTAAAAAAACAAAGACCGGGTATAGTCGGTTATGAGCGAGGAGAGTGACCGCACTTCGGTTAACTCAGTGACCGAAGGTGAGCAGCTTTATTTTACTCCATATAAGACTAACGCTGAAAATAAGGCTGCGATAGCCTGGCATGAACTTTTGCTGACGCGGGATGAAGAACACCTATGGACCAAGTCAGAATGGACTATACTTATAAACCTTCGTAATAATCTATGTTTTGACAATTTAAAACGTCAATCGGTAAGTAATTAATGTCAGCTATTTTTTCTTTTCTAAAGATTGCATTAAACATGAGCATAACTGCGTTGTAACCTTGCGATTTAGATTGTTGACCAATTAAGATATCGATAACTCCTTCTTTTAGAAACTGGATGTTTTCATCAAGTGTGTCAAAACCAATGAGCATAATGTTGGTAATATTACTTTTTTGAAGTATGGAAGCTATTCGAAAAGCGCGTGAGTTTGGAACATAAATAGTGCTTGTGTTGGGGTGCTCCTTTAAAAAGCCAATTAATTGTTTTTCGTATGAACGATTATTCGTATCAATTTTTAGATTTAAATGATGAATAACCGGTTGGACGAATTTCTTGTTTTCAAAATAATTTATAAAACCTTCTATACGGGCATGATGATGTGAATATTCCTGTTGTTCTTTTGAGATATAGGTGATTAAAACTTCATGTTTCTCTCTTAATGCCATCTGACAGAGACTGGCTGCTAATTTACCTGCACCGAAGGCATTTTGCCCAATAAACGATAATGGAGTAGCTTCTGAGTGGTGAATGTTGATATGAATATAAGGGATGTTTAATGTTTTAAGTTTTTCTGCGAATATACCTGATTCATTAAAAAACATGGGAACATAAATTACACCATCAGCTTTGCTGTCAATAGCAATTTTACAAGCTCCGTTAAAGGCATCCACACGGGGCGCGAAGTAAATCTTCTCAATTGCTAACTTAAATGATGATAGTTCTTTAATGGCCTTATTGATTCCTGCATCTGGTCGTTCCCAATATTTCGTTTCTTTGGGATCAGGAAGAAGACAAATGATTTTCAGTTCCTTCTTAAGAGCTAAGTTACGTGCTAGTATATCAGGTTCATATCCCAATTCTTTAACCGCTTTTTGAATTTTCTCCGCTGCTTTATTTGAGACTTTACCACGTTGATGTATAAAGCGATCCACCGTGCCAGCTGATACTTCTGCTTTTTTTGCAATATCGACTATTCTGATTTTCATATGCCTTTAATCTGTACTCAATTGTCATATGGAACTCGCCAATTCTAATCATACCATTATGCGAGATATTATTCCCAGGCTCGTTTCATGCTTTATAAAATAAGGACGCCAGTTCTAAACCAGCGTCCTGTTCTTTCAATTGTTGCATTCAAAGAAACTATTAATTGGGAAGAATTAAAAGTTGAAATAGTTTTTAGCATTGTAATAACAGATGCCTTCAACGTATTCCTTCAATAGTTCCATATCATTTGGAATTAGGCCTTTTTCAACATCTTCAGCTAAAAGATTACAAAGAATACGGCGGAAATATTCATGACGACTGTAACTCAAAAAGCTTCTGGAGTCAGTCAACATTCCTACGAAGCGACTTAATAAACCAAGGTTTGAAAGGGTATTTATTTGCTTTTCCATACCATCTTTCTGATCCAGGAACCACCAGCCTGAACCCCATTGTATTTTACCTGCTATTTTACCATCCTGAAAATTACCTAGCATGGTGGCATATACTTCGTTGTGTGAAGGGTTTAGATTATACAATATGGTTTTGGTCAATTTGTCTTCTGTGGCCAAACGATTTAAGAATTTAGAGAGGTCTTTTGCTACCAAATCATCACCAATTGAATCAAAGCCAGTATCAGGGCCAAGCTCATTGTACATTTTGGTATTGTTATTACGAATAGCCCCAATATGGAATTGTTGTGTCCAGCCTTTGTTGTGGTCCATCACTGCCAGTTCGTATAAGACTGCTGATTTGTATTTTAATATTTCGGACTCAGTCAATGCTTCCTTATTTAAAGCCTTGGCGAAAATAGCTTCAATTTCCTGTGTGGTGAAGTCCTCGCAGAAGAAGCGGTCCAAACCATGGTCAGATAATTTACACCCCATCTGTTCAAAAAAGTCCTGACGAATTTGCAATGCATTTAATAGATCAGAATAGTTTAGGATGGTCGTACCTGCCGTTTCTGCTAATTTGGAGATATAAGCATTAAAGTCATCCAGCTTTTCAATGGCCATGGCTTTGTCGGCTCTCCATGTTGGAAATACTTTTGTGTCAAACCCTGAGTCTTTTATCATCTGGTGCCATTCCAGTGAATCAACCGGGTCATCAGTGGTGCAAATTACTTCTACATTAGCTTGTTTAATCAAGCCTTTACACGAGAATTCAGCGGTTTGTAATTTAGCATTACAATCGTCCCAGATCTCTTTTGCCGTGTTTTTGTTTAAAATTGTTTTAATGCCGAAGGGCTTGTTCAATTCCAGATGTGTCCAATGATAAAGAGGGTTGCGTAAAGTATAAGGTACGGTTTTGGCCCAATTGTAAAATTTATCCCAATCGCTTACATCACCCGTTATCTCATTTTCTGGAATGCCATTGGTGCGCATTGCACGCCACTTATAGTGATCGCCATATAACCAAGTTTGAGTTAGGTTTTTGAAATTAACATCTTCGGCAATTTGTTGCGGAGGAATATGACAGTGATAATCAATAATTGGCAGGTTGGCTGCATATTCGTGATACAATTTTTTCGCGACATCGTTTGATAATAGAAAGTCATTGTGTATAAAAGTGCTCATTGTTATATCGTTTTAATTAAAGGGTAACGCCACTCTTAAAAATGGCTATCTCCTTAAAGTTTGTTAGTTCGTGTTTTAATTTTTTACCATTGGCAATTTCAATTAGAAAATCTGTGAATTCCTTTCTTAACTCATCCATACTTACTGTACCATCTACTAAGCCGCCGGCATTAAAATCCATCCAATTGCCTTTGTGATTAAATAGTTGTGAATTTGTTGCGATTTTCATGGTTGGCACAAAGCTGCCAAATGGGGTACCACGTCCAGTAGTGAATAAAACCATCTGACAACCAGTAAACCCTAATGCAGAACTGGCAACTAAATCATTGCCAGGTGACCATAGTAGGTTAAGTCCAGGTGTCTTTATTTGATCGCCATAAGCAAGCACGTCACTCACAATGGCATCGCCACCTTTTTGAACGCAGCCTAGTGATTTTTCTTCTAGTGTAGTGATGCCACCATTTTTGTTGCCAGGTGAAGGATTTTCATAAATGGGTTGATTACTTGTTCTGAAATAATCTTTAAAACCATTGATTAAATCAACTGTCTTGCAAAACACATTCTCAGTTTCGGCCCGCTCCATTAAAATCGTTTCGGCACCAAACATTTCAGGAACTTCGGTCAGCACGGTTGTGCCTCCTTGGGCCACCAACCAATCAGAGAAGCGTCCTAATAGGGGATTGGCAGTAATTCCAGAGAATCCATCGCTACCACCACATTTTAATCCAATTTTAAGTTTGGATACAGGAGCTGTTGTGCGTTTATCATTCCTCATCTGTTCACATAGGCTTTTAACAATTTTCAGCCCTACTTCTACTTCGTCTTCAACTTCTTGAGAAATTAAAAAGTGTACTCTATCTTTATCCCATGTGCCAATGATTTCTTTTAACTGTGAAGTCTGGTTGTTTTCGCAACCCAATCCAAGCACTAAAACACCGCCTGCATTTGGGTGTTTAATGGCAGCCGCTAATGCTTTTTGTGTATTTAAATGGTCACCACCTAGTTGAGAACAACCGTACTGATGACTTAATACCAAGATGTCATCCAAATGGCTGGTGTCCGTTTCAGCTTTTAATTGATCTACAATGAGCTTGGCTTGACCGTTTACACACCCAACTGTGGGGATAATCCATAATTCATTGCGAATACCTACATCACCGTTTTTTCGCACAAAGCCTTCGAAGGTGCGTTGTTCCTGAGGAATGTTTAAGGCCTGTCCTTTAGGTTCGTATTGGTATTCAAGGTTTTCATCAAGACCTGTTCGCACATTATGCGAATGAACGTGTTGTCCAACTTCGATCGCTTCCTTAGCTATTCCGATCGAGTAGCCATATTTAATAATGTGCTCATCCTTTGCGATAGTTGAAACGGCTATTTTATGACCTTGAGGAATGTCATTAGCTACCCTTATGCTGGAAGCGTTATGCGTAATAATTGTATCCTTCTCAATTGCTTGGAGTGCAACAATTACATTATCACCCGGATGTATTTGAATGTATTTGCTCATGATTTACTTTTTATTGTGCCATTTTAATTGCCGATTGGATACCATTTTCCATAATCTCAGTAATGTTTTTGCTTACCACCTCCGTTAAACCCTCGATGGATGATAAATCAGTGTTCCAGATTTTTTGATTTGATAAAATGGCAGCAGTTAATGATTTGTATGACTGCATATTTTCCCATTCATTTTGTATGAATTCAATATGTTCTTTTGTGTCGTTAATCGTGAAGTCAAGATGGTTGTATTTTCCTCTATAAAGAACAATAAGTGCAGCTAATGAGAGTGATAATTTAGCTGGAATTTTACCATTACTGTTGTAGCAGTCAAACAATGAAGGGTAATCGCGAGTCATCCATTTAGACAATGAATTAAGCGAAATGTCTTTTAAGAAATGACGAATATAGGGGTTGAAAAAGCGCTCAAGTATTTCATCTGCAAATATGCCAAGGTTTTTTTTATCACCTTCAATGTTCGGAATAATCTCATTGGCGACCATACCATTTATAAATGCTGAAATTACTTTGTCGTCAAAAGCCTCCTTTACTGTTTCATATCCACTTAATAAGCCAATTGGAACTAAAGCTGTGTGTGATCCATTGAGAATGCGCACTTTTTTATCGCGAAATTTGGTCATGTCTTCTAACCATACCACATTTAAACCCGCTTTATCAAATGGATACTTTTCTCGAATGTTTAAGGGTGCCTCAATGGCCCAAAGGTGGAAGTACTCTCCTGCAACAACTAGGTTGTCCTCGTAACCAATGTCTTCTTGTATTGCCTTTATATTATCCCTTGGAAATCCGGGGACAATTCTATCTACCAAAGTGTTGCAGAATGTACAGCTATTGTTTATCCAGTTTATGAATCCTGTTTCTAGCTCATGACTTGCGGCTAATTCTAGAACAATCTCTTTTAGAATACTCGCATTTTTGTCAATTAACTCACAACAGAAAAAAGTTAAACCTTTAGCTTCATCACCCTTGAAGTGTTGATATCTTTTAAACAACAGTTGTGTCACCTTGCCTGGGAATGATTTTGGGGGCCGTGCATGGATATCTTCGTTGTCGATACGGCTAATGCCAGCTTCGGTGGTATTGGAAACAACCAGTTCTAATTCAGGATTCAGAATATATTCTTGATACTTTTCGTAATCTGAATAAGGGTTAATGGCGTCCATGATACAATCTACCATTTCTGTTTCCTGCACTGGCTTACCATCTTTTATGCCTTGCAAAAGAACGTGATATAGGTTGTCTTGCTTATTTAGTAAATCAACCATTCCTTTTTCCAATGGCTGTACAACCACAACACCATTATTGGTTTCAAGCGCCTTATTACTTTTGTGAATCATCCAATCTACAAAAGCGCGGAGGAAGTTGCCTTCCCCAAATTGTAGAATCTTAAAATTATAATTATTTGCTTCCGGATATGTTGTTCTATTTAAAGCTTTCATATGTAATTAGTTTAATTATTTGATTAATGAGTATACTTTAATTTAATGCTTGAATTTGACTATGTCCACTTTTTTTAGAGAGATAGCGATACAAAGTTAAAGAAAAAAATGTGTGCGCGCACATATTGTAAAAATGGGTTAAGCCTTTCAGTTTTTACATGGTTTATATTTTTCCAAGAGAATGCGTTATTCAGTCTTTAAAGATGAATGGTCATTTGTGACTGATTTAGAATAATATTCATTTCAAAAATGATGCAATTCAAAAGCAAGCAAATGTGAATAATGGTACTTAGTTTAATTAAGAAATTTATGAAAAGTTTTCATTTGACGGGTGTTTTAAGATAAAATGCCACCCATATAAATTTATGTGCGTTAGTAACTTGCCTATGTTTTAAATAAATGATTTTACTAACTATTAAAAGAATTGTTTTATGAAAAAAGTTTACACTTTATTAAGTGCCCTATTCGTAATGGGAATTGTGACAGGGCAAGTATGGAATGTGTCATCTGATGCTTTTAATGCATTAGGGACTATTACGACCGAAACAAGCGTATCTGGTTTTACAATTTATGCTGCAGCTGACAAAACTGTGATAATTGAAGAGAATAGTAAATCAATGGATGGTATTGATTTTACCCATCGTATGAAACTGGGAGGTTCTGGAAGTTGGACAGATGCGACGACTCCATATGGACGAGTTTTAGGATTTGATGTTACGGGAAGCTGCACTATTACGGTATATGGAATGTCGTCAAGCAGTTCGGCCACACGCGAACTAGTAGTCGCATATGGGGATAAGGACACTGAATTAGGACGTCTTATAACAGGTGGTGCAGTCATTGATAAAGGTGTGTTTAGCCATACTGGAGGTGCTACCAACTTTTATTTATATTCGGCATCCAGTGGTTTTAATGTCTACATGGTAAGTGTAGATTACGCATCATCAATTGAAATAAAAGATGTCAATAAAAATGTAGTTCGAAAAGAATACTACAACGTTAATGGAGTAAATGTGGGCAACAATTTTAATGCTTTAAGTAAAGGTGTTTATATTGAATGTTTGTATTACAGCGACGGATCAAAAAATACAACAAAAGTTTGTAAGACTAGACTATAATAATTTTTGATTTATTTGATTAGATGGGGAAGTATCATATTCCCCTTTTTTTTGATGTTTGATAAGATGCATATCTAATGTTATCTATGATATTGTTAGTTGAGCACAGTAGTAATTTAATTACTCCCTTTCTGTTTATTTGTAAGCAATAACATGCCAAATATATACCGTGAATTACAATGCGCTTATTAACTATTGTTGAACTACGATTATTTATTGAGGTCTTTTTTTACTTTGCTTGGAGGATAGCCATTTAGCATTTTAAATTGTTTCGAAAAGTATTTAACATCAGTATAACCAATTTTATAGGCCGTTTCGGTTACTGAATATCCTTTTTTAAGTAATTCGAGACTGAGCTTGAGTTTTACTTGCCTTATAAATTCAAGAGGGCTAAGGCCAGTTAAACCTTTCACTTTGTTGTATAACACAGTTCGGCTCACGCAGAATTTTTTTGCAACAGAGTCAACAGTTAAATCCTCGGTATAGTTGGCTTCGACATATTTTAGTAGGTTGTGTAAAAACTCCTCATCCTTTGTGTTCACTTTTAGGGTGTCTGGATCAATGGTTTTATTATCTCTATATTTGGAAATAACAAGTTTGCGTTGGCCAATGAAACTGTGCAGTACTGCTCTAAGATGTTGCGACTTTAATGGTTTGGTAATGTATGCTTCGGCACCGGATTCATAACCAATTATTTGATCTTTCATATCCGTTTTAGCTGTAATCATAACGATAGGGATATGGCATAGACTAAAGTTATCTTTTAATTTTTGGGTCATTTCTATCCCGTCCATCTCAGGCATCATTATATCAGTAACAATGGCATCAGGGTTATGTATTTCAGCAAGTTTGAGACCTTCTTTTCCATTTGCTGCCCACAGGCAATTGAATTCTATTTTTAGTTTACTTTGTATATAGTCAGCAATTTGCTTATTGTCTTCTACAACCAAAATGGTATTTTTTTGTTCGTCTAACAAGTCACTTTCTGGCATTGTAAAGTTGAATTCTTCGTTAAATTGCTTATGCGGTAGTGGGGGTAGCTCTATTTTTTGAATGTGCATTACATTAGTCTGATTTAAAAGATGCTTATTGTCAATTGGCATATTAAAGCAAAAACAGCTGCCTTGATCCAGCTGAGAGTTTACTTTAATATCTCCGCCATGCAACTTTGCTAATTCAAATGCCAATGCCAGTCCAATACCGCTGCTACGATGATCATTCTTATTTAGGATGACAAATCGGGTGAAAATATCTGCAATGTTTTCATGAGAAATACCAGGGCCTTCATCCACTATATTTACCAATGCTGTATCTGGATTATCAGTGTCAACTTCAACAGAGACACTTACATTTTTTCCTTTGGGAGTAAACTTAATGGCATTGGAAATAATGTTATAAATTATTGAATCGAGCTTACTAGCATCAGCCCAAACGTCAATACAATCCCTTGTTTTTTGAAACTTAAAATGAATGCCATTATGTTTAGCCAATGGGATAAAGCTTTCGTAAATGCTTTGGGTAAATGAAACCAGATTTATCTTTTGCACATTTAAACTCATTTTGTTATTCTGAATACGCCTAAAATCGAGTAGCTGGTTTACCAGGTGCAGCATTCGCTTGGTGTTTTTCTTCATTAGGCCAAGCTGATTTTGAAGGTCTTTGGTGATGGTGCTATCCTCTAAAATATCTTCCAAAGGTCCAAGGATAAGCGTTAAAGGTGTTCGGATTTCATGTGAGATATTGGTGAAGAAGCGTAGTTTTAAATCACTAATTTTCTTCTCCAGCTTCAGATCTTGCCGATATTTATTAACCCTTATTATTATGCCCCTTGTGAACCATAAGATACCAAAAAGCAATAATACATAGCCCAAATATGCCCAAGTTGTTTTCCACCATGGCGGAGTGATAGTTATGCTGATTTCTTTAGTGTAATTATTCCACCGTCCGCTTCGGTTTGTGTGCTTGACTTTAAAGGTGTATTGGCCATGTGGAAGATTGGTATATGTGGCTTTTGTTTGATTACCTACATAATTCCAATTGCTTTCAAAACCTTCGAGCAAATAAGCATATTGAATCATGGATGGGTTGAGAAGATCGAGGGCTGAAAATTCAAGACTAAAGCTAGATTGTAGATAGTTTAATCGGATGGCATCTGTGAATGATATACTTTGTTTCAAAGGTGAATCTGTCGTATTTACCGCCACATCTTTATTAAACAATTGAAAATTAGTTAACTTAATCAGATTTAGATTGATGGGTGAACCAATTATTTGCGCATCAATTATTTCAACCCCTTCAGAACCGCCAAATACAAGTCTTCCATCGTTCAATTTAAAACACGCACTCTCTGTAAAATTATTAAATGATAGACCATTTGATTCGTTATATATTTCGATTGTTTCGGTTTCCGGATTATAGTGGTTCAGTCCAAATTCGGAGCTAAACCAAAGCTGATTTTGATCGTCTTCTAAAATACCATAGATAACATTGTTTGAAAGACCACTTTTTTTGGTAATGTTTTTGAATTGATTGTGTTCGGTGAGAGGTAATTGAAGTTGAGTTACTCCACCACCAAATGTACCAAACCATAGTCGATGCTCTGAATCTTCGAATACTTCACCTACATCGTTGTAGTTAATTTTCTGTGAATTACCTGATTCCTTGAAGTATGATGAGAAAGTATAACGTTTATTTGTCAAGCTATCCTTTTTTATCACATTTAAACCAAATGCCGTTGCAAACCAAAGATTAGAATCAGAATCACATTTGATTTTTCTAACCTGATTACTTGACAAGTGACTATTTTCATTTGTAAAATGTTCGAATGTTAAGTGTTTTGGATTTTTGTCTGTTACTCTACAAGCGCCATTCCCGTATGTGCCAATCCAAATATTACCTAATTTATCTTGTTCAATACTATAAATATTATTGTTCGAAATTGATGAGCTATCGGCAGTATTTGTTTGGTAATTATAAAAGGTAAGATCCTTTAAGGTTTTTTTGTTGCTACCAATTGGCATTTTACTGACAAATAATCCATGTCCTTTAGTACCAAGCCACATATGGTTTTGATCGTCAACAAACATGCAGTACACATTTGTTGTTTTAAGCGATGACTTGTTGTTAAGCAATGATTGAAGGGTGTGAATTTTTTGGAAATTAGAGTCATAGATATGAATAACTCCATCCTTTGTGCTTAGCCATATATATCCGTTTTTATCTTGATAAACGCAGCGAACCACATTGTCAATCATTTGCTTGATTATGCGCGTAGGTAAGATATGTTTGAAGGCAGGATTGCGTTTTATAACTTTTTCGAGTCCACCTTTGTATTGCCCGGTTCCAAGCCATAACTGTCCTGATAAATCCTCAGTAATACTATGCACAATATTTGATGAAATGGAGTAGTTATCATTCGGTTCATTCTCGTATTTTTTAAAACTATCAGATGGGCGGTGATAAAAAGCTAAAGCTCCGCCGTGTAAACCAATCCACAAATTAGAGTCCTTATCTTCGTAAAAAACATGTCGTTCGCGATCTGTAATACTTATTTGTTCTGGTTCAGTTAATTGATAATAATTTGTTTTTTTATTTGCCAAGTTGAGCTTGGTTACGCCAAACACATCTGTGGTAATCCATGCATCATTAAAGCGATCGAAATAAACTGTTTCAATGTTTAAACCATGTGTTTTTACTTTCGACCATTGTTGATTGGCCGAGTTATACATTAATAAACCTCCATCTTTAAATGCCACTAAGCATGTAGTATCGCTGGAAGAATAGATTTTAGAGATTTGATTTGAGGGCAGTAGTTGATTGTTAGATTGGTTGATGAAGTGATAGGAGTGAGATTTTTTGTTAAAACAAACCAAACCTTGATTGTCAGTTCCTAACCACACCTCGTTATCTAATTCAATTGCAGAATTGAAGGAATAGTTTATAAAATAATGTTCAAAATCAAAATGTTGCTTCTTAACATCCGAATGCTGTAATAGATTAATTCCTCTTACTGTGCCAACCCAAACAGCGGAGTCTTGACTTGAGAAAATGAAGCGTACATCATTGTTGGTTATTGAGAAACGCCCTTTATCACTAATTTGGGAGGAGATATAGGTATTATCAGATGGATTATGGTTTAAGTGATAGATGCCACGCTCGTTGGTGCCAATCCAGATTTGATTTGAATCATATTGCAAAAAGCATGTTGCTTTATTAATCTTTTCATAGTTCGGATCATGATAATCCGGAACGGTCTTAAATGATTCTGTAATTGGATTAAAGAAATGATAATAATGATCATAGGTTTCTATCCAAATATAACCTTGTTGGTCTTGCCATAGGTTAATTACACGGTTATTAATGAAGGTTGAGCTTTTTAATACACTGTCAAATGTTTTGAAGCGGTAACCATCAAAACGGTTTAAGCCGTTCAGTGTCCCTATCCATAGAAAACCATCTTTATCACATAATAGGCTAGCTACAGAATTTTGCAATAATCCATCTTTGGAGTCGTAATGTTCAAACCTAAATATATCTTGTCCTTTTGAGGTGAAGTTTGACAATACTAGGAAAGAAAAAATATATGTAAAAAATCTAAGTTTCATAATCATTTTTAACAATTGTAAAGATAATCTTTAAAGGAAACATAAAGTAAAAGCTTAAAAAATGTATTTTCAATTGTTTTCATAAAAATCTGTAAAAGAGTGTCATGAAAAAATGTCTCCTATAAATTCTTGCGAAATGACTACCATTTTAAGACGATTTGTAGTCCATTTTGTTATTCTACGTACCTTAATTTTACATTATCTGAAATTTAACAGATATTAAATAAAGCGAATTGTTGTCGTGTTGATTATTGTTGAAGTTAATTAAATGATTTTATATATGAAAAAATGTCAAGCATTGTTAAGCGCTAAGCGATGTAATCAAACCTTCTTAAAAAAGGTAACAAGTCTTATCGCTTTTGTGTTTATTATGAACACAGCAATTTATGCCCAGGTGAATATGGTATATAAGGGTGTTGATAATACCGGCGAAATTATTTGTACTGATGTTATTAATGCCACTATCGACTCATTATATACTATTGGAGGTGGTGAACTTTATTTCCCGGCAGGCCAATATTTGTCTGGCCCTATTGAAATGAAAAGTAACATAACTCTAAACTTCGAAGCAGGAGCTATTTTAAAGTTTTCAGATAATTTCGATGATTATTTACCGATGATTGATTCTAGGTGGGAAGGTGTTAGAGTGAAAACTTTTAAATCGCCCATATATGCTCACAATGCTAAAAATATAACACTCAAGGGACGGGGTTTAATTGATGGTAATGGTAAAAAATGGTGGGATTTCTGGTGGCCATTGAAACGTGGTGAACAATCCACAAACTCAAAATGGGAGCAATTATTTTTTGACCATAATAAAGCCTTAATTGAGAAAAACGCGTATTTGCAGAAAATGGGTAATTTTCTACGACCACCATTATTTATGCCATATAATTGTGAGAATGTTCGCATCGAAGGTCTTACTTTTATGAATCCACCTTTTTGGACCATTATGCCCGCTTTCTCTGAAAATATTACCATTGATGGAATCACGATAATTAATCCTGAAGATTCACCAAATACAGATGGAATTGATCCTTCTTCATGTAAGAATGTAAGAATTAGTAATTGCCACATTAGTGTTGGCGATGATTGTATTGTGATAAAAGCAGGAAGAGATGAAGATGGTCGGGAAGCTGCATCACCAACTGAAAATATTACCATAACAAATTGTACAATGATGGATGGTCATGGTGGTGTTGTTGTTGGTAGTGAAATGTCGGGAAGTGTGCGCCGAGTTACAATTTCTAATTGTGTATTTAAAGGCACTGACCGTGGTATCCGTTTTAAAACCATGCGTGGAAGGGGTGGAGTCATTGAAGATGTAAATATTTCAAACATTGTTATGTACGATATCTTAAAGCAAGGTATCATGATGAATATGCGTTATCACGAAACACCTGTTGAACCTGTTTCAGATCGCACACCGACAATCCGAAATATTTCGATAAGTAATGTGCGTATCAATAAGGCTAAACAAGCTATTGCTTTTCTTGGTCTTGAAGAGCGAAGTATTCAAAACATCCGAATAAGTGGTGTTACTATTAATGCCAATCAGGGTATTTTTGGGGAGTATGCCGAAGATATTGACCTAAGTGATATTCGTATTCAGGTGGATAAAGGCATCCCGGTTGAATTTAAAAAATCAAAAGCGATTCAATTGCGCGGTTTAACTGTTACCGGTGATAATTTAAATAAAGGAGCTTTATCTGTTACGGAAGTTAATAATTTACTTATTACCAATTGTTTTCAAACGGATGTAATGCCTTTTTATATGGATATTGATGATGCTTCGGGTCATGTTTACTTAATTAACAATGTGTTGCCGGGTGTTGAGAAGAGCTTAAAAACAAAGACAAAACTGGTTATTCAACAAGGAAATATTCTTAGTAAATAATTATCAGCAATTATGAAGTATCTGATATATATAGTTTTATTAGTAAGTTTGTTAGCGTGTAAATATCGTTCGGAAGCATCATCACAAAATGTAGATTCAAGTCGTAAGTGGTCGGTAAAGATGGCAGATAATGTGATTAATGAATATGATAGTTTAATCCATTACCTCAATCCTAAAAAAGTAAAATGGGAATATGATTATGCTTTTCTCGGACAGGCCATTGATCGATTGGGTGATATTGATGCCAAGTATTCTAAATATATGGCGGATTACATTAACTATTTTGTTCGCGAGGATGGCAGCATTTTCAAATATAAATTAAGCGATTATAACATCGATCGAGTTAATCCGGGTAAAAATGTGATTACACTTTATAAAAGAACCGGAGAAGTTAAGTACAAAAAGGTTATTGAACAGTTGGTGCAGCAAATGTATGAACACCCAAAAACACAAAATGGTGGGTATTGGCATAAAAAGCGCTATCCACATCAGATGTGGTTGGATGGTATTTACATGGCATCGCCATTCTTGGCTCAATATGCAAAGGAGTTTAATGAACCGCATTGGTTTGATGTGGTAAGCTTTCAGATTAAGCTTATCTATCAACAAACCAAAGATGAAAAAAGTGGCTTGCTTTTTCATGCATGGGATGAGAGTAAAGAACAAAGGTGGGCCAATTCTGAAACTGGTCAATCGCCACATTTTTGGAGTCGTGCCATGGGATGGTATGTGATGGCTATCGTTGATGTACTTGATTTTTTGCCAAAAAATCATGCGGATCGATCAGAGTTAATTACCATTCTTAAAGAGACCTGTAGTGCTTTGATGGAAGTACGTGATTCGGAAACAGCCCTTTGGTATCAGGTTTTAGATCAAGGAAATAGAGAAGGGAATTACCTTGAAGGTTCGGGGTCGGCCATGTTTTGTTATGCAATGGCCAAAGGATCAAGCAAAGGCTATTTGCCAAAAAAATATCGAACATATGCTGAGCAAACATTTGAAGGGATACTTACCAATTTAATTACTGAATATCCTGATGGGCATATCGAAATGAAGGATGTATGCGGTGGATGTGGGTTAGGTGGAGATCCCTATCGGGATGGTTCATTTGAATATTACATTTCGGAGAAGAAAGTGATTAACGACACAAAGGGAGTGGCTCCTTTTATTTTAGCTGCTATTGAATTAGATAGATAGACTGATGTTAGTTGGCTATAACTATTGGCCAACAAAATCAAATATTTAAATTATGAAAATCCTAGTAAAAAACGTTTTGTTTTTGGCTTTGGTGGCACTTGCATTTAACTGCTCCAAAGCTCAGCAAGTTCCTGCATTTCCTGGTGCTGAGGGTGCTGGTAAATTCACTTCTGGAGGCCGTGGAGGATTCGTTTATACCGTTACCAATCTTAATGACGATGGCCCAGGAAGCTTAAGAGATGGTGTTCAGAAGAAAGGGGCACGAACAATTGTTTTTGGGATTAGTGGAATTATTGATCTTAAGTCTCAATTAGCCATTAATAATGGAGATCTTACAATTGCAGGACAATCAGCTCCAGGAGATGGAATTTGTATAAGTGGACAAGGTCTTCGTATTAATGCAGATAATGTAATTCTTCGATATTTACGAATCCGTCCAGGAGATGGCTTACAGACCGAATTGGATGCTTTAACAGGAATGCGTCAAGCAGATATAATAGTGGATCATTGTAGTTTAAGTTGGGCAACGGATGAAGTCTGTTCTTTGTATGATATAAATAATTTAACACTTCAGTGGTGCATTTTAAGTGAGAGTTTGAATAATAGTTTTCATTCCAAAGGCTCTCATGGATATGGTGGAATATGGGGTGGACAAAAGGCTACTTTTCACCATAATTTATTAGCACACCATACAAGTCGTAATCCTCGATTGCAAGGAAGTAGAGGCCATAAGCGTCCGAAGAGTGAGCAAGTTGAAATGGTGAATAATGTTGTTTACAATTGGCGCTCTAAATGTATTTATGCTGGTGAAGAGGGCAACTATTCCATTATAGCTAACTTTTTTAAGCCTGGACCTGCAACTGGTAAAAAAGCAAGCAGAAATATTTTAGAACCTTATAAACCATTTAGTAATTATAATTTTTCCGAAAATATAGTGGATGGTAATAAGGAATTAAGCGAAGATAATCGAAAGGCAATTCTAATGCCGATAGATTCTATTACACGGTTTGTAAAGTCAGAACCATTATACAATTCGGGTATTAAAATAGAAACCGCACAAGAGGCTTATTTAAAAGTCTTAAATACTGCAGGCGCAAATCTGATCCGAGATAAGGTGGATAAACGAATTGTGGAAGAAGTTAAAAATGGATCTGCACTGGGAGCACAGTTCGGCATAATTAATTCACAGGAAGATGTTGGAGGCTGGCCTGAAATAAAAAGTGTTATAGGCCCTGTAGATTCAGACAAAGATGGAATGCCTGATAATTGGGAAGTTTCCCAAGGCCTAAATGCGCATGACAATACAGATGGATCCAAGTATATATTAGATAAGTACTACACAAATTTAGAAATGTATTTAAACAGTTTACTAAAGCAAATCTTATGAAAAAAGAAAATTGTCAACTCAACAAGTTTTTGTTGCTTGGCTTGTTAATGCTCTTCTTATGTAGCAATACCAGTTGGGCACAAAAAGTCAGTGGTAAAGTTACTGATACGAGCAATCAGCCATTACCGGGAGTTACCGTTATGGTTAAAGGGACTACAGATATTGGAACGATAACGGATATTGAAGGTAGATACGAATTAAGCATACCAGATATTCAAAATGATGTGCTTATCGTTTCGTTTATTGGAATGGTAACGCAAGAAATTGCTGTTGCTGGCCGTTCCACAATTGATGTTACGCTTATCGATGAGTATACTGAACTTGATGAAATAGTTGCCATTGGATATGGAACAGTAAGGAAAAGAGACATTACTGGGTCTGTTGTTTCCGTTAAAGGATCAACTTTAGAAGCTATTCCAGTAACGTCTGCTGCTGAAGCCATGTCAGGTCAGATGGCAGGTGTTCAGGTGATCACGACTGAAGGATCACCTGATGCTGATGTTACTATTCGAGTTAGAGGTGGTGGCTCCATCACCCAGGATAATTCTCCAATGTATATTGTAGATGGTTTCCCAGTTAACTCAATTTCTGATATTCCCGCTTCTGAGATTGAATCTATCGATGTGTTAAAAGATGCATCATCTACCGCCATTTATGGAGCTCGCGGTGCAAATGGCGTTGTTATTATAACGACTAAGAGTGGTGAAGAGGGAAAAGTGTCAGTAAGTTACAATGCTTATACTGGTATTAAAAAGATTGCCAAAACTCTCCCAACACTTGGAGTAGAGGATTTTGTACATTGGCAATATGAGGTGGCTGCCTTAAGAAATGGTATGGAAGATCTTTCTTCTTTTGAAAGGTATTTTGGTTATTATCAAGATATTGATCAATATGCAGGACAAACGGGTAACGACTGGATGGAGCAAGTTTATGGGCGAACAGGAAAAACCTTTAATCAGGATTTGAGTATCCGTGGTGGTTCAGAAAAGTTTGCTTATAATTTCAGTTATGCCGGAATTAGTAATAAGGAGATTATGCTTGGATCGGATTTTAAGCGACACAACCTTGCGCTTAAATTAGATCACAAGCCTAATGATAAAATTGCACTTTCATATTCGGTGAGGTACTCTGATGCCGAAATCAATGGAGGAGGTGCAATTGATCAAATTTCTGGTACACCAACAGATTCACGTGTTAAACATGCGATGATTTATTCACCAATTCCATTAAATGGATTGGAAGATTACGCTGATGAAGATGTATCTAGTTACATGATTAATCCTTTAACTGCTGTTGCTGATAACGATCAGGTGCAAAAAAGAACAACACTCAATATGGGTGCTAGTTTTGCATGGGAGATTGTTGATAATTTACAATTTAAAACTGAAGTAGGTATGCAAACATATACCTATGGGAGAGATCGATTCTATGGGCCAAGTACTTATTATGTTTCAAATTATGTTGATGCAGAATATCAAGGATTACCTGCCGCTGAGATTAGAGAAACAAAAAGGGGTAAATATAGAAGTACTAATACTTTAAATTATGATTTTGCAAATATTGTACAAAATGAGAATCATGGTCTTAAACTTTTAGTTGGTCAGGAATTATTATACGGATATGAAAGTGTACTTACAAATACTGTTCAAGGATATCCATCGTTTTTTACTTCAGACGAAGTTTTTAGACTTACGACTCAAGGTGTACCACTAAATATCGATAACGAAATTAAAGCAGATAATAAATTGCTTTCGTTTTTTGGACGAGCTAATTATGACTTTAAAGGTAAATATTTAGTATCAGCTACTTTTAGGGCCGATGGTTCTAGTAAATTTGCTGAAGGAAATCGATGGGGATACTTTCCATCTGCTGCTGTAGCTTGGAGAATATCTGAGGAGAGTTTTATGGAAGGTATTTCAGGAACTCTAAATAATCTGAAATTACGAGTTAGTTATGGTACTGCTGGTAATAACAATATTCCATCAGGTCAACTTGTACAGGCTTTTGGTTCGAACAGTACAACCTATATTAATGGTGTAAGTGGGTATTGGTCTGTTGATAGTCAAATGGCAAATCCAAATTTAGTGTGGGAGACAACGGTAACTCGTAATGTTGGATTAGACTTTGGATTATTCAATAGTAGGCTAAGCGGTACCTTTGAAGTTTATCAAAATACAACTACAGATCTTTTGATCAACTTCCCAGTTTCGGGTACGGGCTATGCGAGCCAATACAGAAATATGGGTGAAACCCAAAATCACGGTTTGGAAGCTTCTATTAATTGGGTAGCAATTGACAAGCCTAACTTTGGACTTAATTTTGGTTTCAACGTGGGAATGAACAAAAATAAAATAAATGACCTAGGTACAATGGGTGATTTCGGTCAGTCATCAGGATGGGCTTCGACAGAAATTGGTACTGACTATTGGATTGCCAAAGGTGGTCCAGTAGGTCAAATTAGAGGTTATTTATCTGATGGTCGATATGAAGTGTCAGATTTTGAGGGCTATGATGAGGTTTCTGATACTTGGGTTTTGAAGGAAGGTATTGCTGATAATACAGGTCTTATAGGAACCCTTCGCCCAGGATCGATGAAGCTAAAAGATATTAATGGAGATGATGTTGTTGATGTAGATGACAATACTGTGATAGGTGATGTTAACCCGCTAAGCACTGGTGGTTTTAATATATCTGCACGAGCTTATGGCTTTGATTTAACTACTATCTTTAGTTATAGTTATGGAAATGATGTGTACAATGCTAATAAAATTGAATATTCATCAACAAGTAGGTATCCATACCGAACTATGATTGATGATATGGCCGCTGGTAAAAGATGGAATAATATCGATGAAAGTGGACAATTGGTAAATGACCCTACGACACTAGCTGCGATGAATGAAAATACATCGATGTGGTCGCCATTTATGAGGAATTATATTTTGAGCGATTGGGCAGTTGAAGATGGTTCTTTCCTACGTTTGAACACATTAACCTTAGGGTATACTATTCCAAAATCATTAACTGAAAAGGTACGTATAAATAACTTAAGGTTTTATGCAACGTGCAACAATCTGTTTGTTTTAACCAATTATTCGGGATTCGATCCAGAAGTTTCAACACGTAGAAAAACACCTCTAACACCAGGTGTTGATTATTCGCCCTACCCAAAGAGCAGACAGTTTATTTTTGGTTTAAATCTTAATTTTTAATTGAAGCATCTTTTGATTATGAAAAATATAACATACATACTGATTTTGTTTTTGGCAGGCGTGTTAAGCTCGTGCGAAGACTACCTAGATGCTCCTACTCAGTCCACTATGGATGAGTCATTGATATTTTCAAATGTTGAATTGGCAAAAGGAGCGATCGATGGAATAAAAGAACCAATGGGACAGACCAATTCTTATAGAGGTAGGTTCTTAACGCATTACGGATCTAATACTGATATTGAGTGGAATAATTCAACGTCAATAAATGCACGAGGTGATTTATCTCGATATATAAATTCCTCTACGAATTCTGATATGAACAGAGACAATGTTTATTGGGCGATGTTATACAGAGGAATAGAGCGTGCCAATGTATGTATTAGAGGGCTGCGAACATATGGGAGCCCAGAACCCGGGACAGAGATGGGACAGCTTCTTGGAGAAGCAATTACACTTAGAACCATTTTTTATTCTGACTTATTAAAAGCACATGGAGACATTGTTGCCAGATTCGAACCGATAACATCAGAAACTATTTACATGTCAAAGAGCAATAGGGATGTTATCTATAAGCAGTTGATTGCAGATTTGGAAGAAGCAGCTACCTTAGTTGCTTGGCCCAATGAAACGGCAGCTACATCTACTACTGAAATGGTTAATAAGGCTTTTGTTAAAGCTTTTCGCGCACGTCTTTGTTTGTGGGCTTCTGGATATGCACAACGAGGTGCCAGTATTAGTCGAAGTTCAGATCCGGAATTATCAGTTGATGTATTATATCCGATTGCTTTGCAAGAATGTAAAGATGTAATGGAAAGTAACAAAGCATCATTAGAAACATCCTTCGAAACCGTTTGGAGAAAAAATTGTGAGGAAGTGATTACTGCAGGGGCAGAATCGCTGTGGGAAGTTCCTTTTTCCGAGGCTCGTGGTCGTCATTTGTTTACTTACGGAGTTAGACATCAAATGGCTGATCAATACACAGGTCAACCTCGCGGCGGCGCTTATGGACCGCTTCCAAATGTTTACTATGATTTTGATTCCAAAGATACACGTCGAGATGTTACTTGTGTTCCTTATATCTGGAGTCAATCAAATCCGGCAAAGCAAGAGTTGGATGGAGTTAATACTTGGTATTTTGGTAAATGGCGTTACGAATGGATGAAACGTTACGTGACATCAACGAATGACGATGGCGTAAATAAAATATTTATGCGCTATGCAGAAGTCGTATTAATGGCTGCTGAGATTGAAAATGAATTAAACGGTCCAGTCGCTGCTGCACCTTACTTAAAACAAATTCGCCAAAGGGCATTTATGTCTGCTGATTGGTCTGACAAGGTCGATGCTTATGTTGATGCTGCTTCAGTAAGTAAAGAAACTATGTTTAAAGCCATTGTAGATGAACATGGGTTTGAGTTTTGTGGTGAAATGGAAAGAAAGATGGCTTTGATTCGTTGGAATTTGTTGAAAACAAAGATGGACGAAGCAAAAATTAAAATGGATGATCTTCGAAATCAAGTTGGCGAATATGCTGATGTACCAACAACCGTTTATTATAGTTATTTGGCCGATGGCGAAACACTAGATTATTATGGTATGGAACGAGGAGAGACAGCTGATAAATCTGCCGATTATGAATTCCAGGAAACTTGGGTTAGTCCAACAAAAATTGAAGATGATAAGATTAACTCGCTCTATTCAAACGATCCGGACCAGAATCAATTCTGGCCCATTTGGCAAGTTTTTATTGATGCCAGCAACGGTATGCTGAATAATGATCCGCTTAATTAAGATTGTTTAATTAGTGAAATTAAAAAGTAATCAAATGAATAAAATATTTAAATATATCGGATTCTTAGCGGGTATAGTTGCACTGTTTGCATTAAATGCCTGCGAAGATAATATTAGTCCAGTGGTTGAAGAGCTTAAATTTGATAGGGTGTTTACACCATTGGATTTGGAAGCCAAAATAAGCAACCAGACTACTGTATCAATAAGTTGGGGTTTTAATAAAGGAATCGATTCTTATGTAGTGGAGATCAGTGATGATAGTTTAAAGTTTGACAATATCATCCATACCGCTTCTGTTGCTCCTGATGAAATTCCTTATATCTATGATTTACCTGCAGGAGATAGTCAATACTCTGCACGTGTTAAAGGTGTCAGTAGTGTTGCTTCTGATTCTAAATGGAATAACCTTGCTTTTAAATCGTTGCCAGAGAATCTTTTTAATCGCCACGATATTATCATGACTGGTTTGAATGAGATTACCTTGAGCTGGTTAGGAGGTAAAGCTGTTACTTCGGTATTGTTTGTGTCTGCAACAGATGAAACATCTTTTGATATTTCAGATGAGGAGTTAGAAGCAGGTGTGAAGTATTTTAGTGATTTGCCTAATGATGTATATGAAATCAGGTTAATGAATGGTGATAAAGTCAGAGGTTTTCAGGATTACACCATGGAAGGGGATGTGCTTATTGATTCAGGAGCTGATTTGGCTGCTGCTATTGCTGCTGCCTCATCTGGTGATGTTATAATGTTGGAAGCTGGTGGACGTTACGGATTTATTGGAGATATGACTATTGATAAAAGCCTTAAAATTAAAGGTCTTGATGGTGAATTGCCTGCAGTTTATACAACGTCCGGAGATAGAATGTTCTATATTGGTTCAAGTTTAACGCCTTCTGATTCATTGGTATTTGAAAAACTACATATGAGTGGATATGTGAATTTCGACGAGAATAGTAGTAAGATCCGTGGTGTATTTGATATGGAATCGGAAGCTTGTAATATTGGGGCAGTTAAATTCTTAAGCTGTGAACTCAATAATATGGGGCGTCAGATTATGCGATTAAGAGGCGGTTCTGATCAAACGGTTGATCAATTTATTATTGACGATTGTATTATCCATGATTTAGGTTCTAGTAGCGGCAGTTACGGGGTGTTCTGTGCAACAGAAACAAACACAAACGCTCGAATTGTGAAAATAAGCAATACAACATTAGATCAATTTGTCTGTCATTTTATTCGATATGACGATGCAACTGCTTGTGAAAGCATAATAGTTGAGAATTGTACTTTTAATAAAGTGCCATTTAAATCAGGACGTTATTTGATGGATGTAAGGAATGCCGTTATTTCAGATGGTGTCTACGTTAATAATTGCATATTTGGTACTACTTCATACGGTGATGATCCTTCAATAAGCGGTATCAGAGCGGCGGATGGAACTACAGTAGCAATTAATAATACATACGCTACAACTGATTTTGTTAATTCAGGCTATTCAATTGTAGAAATGTGTATGCCACTTGGAGTGAGTTCGACTAGTTTATGGACAGATCCTGATAATGGCGATTTCACTTTCTTTGGTGATGCTGTTGAAGCGGGAGATCCTCGCTGGTACTAAAAGACTTATTAAAATAAGGGCACAACTGTTCTTGTTGTGCCTTTATTTTTTATAAAGTGTATTTCTATTATACTACAGATTTAATTGTTCTCTATGAAAATTGTTTTATTCAGCTTACTTCAGTTAGCCAATTTGTTTCTATGTGCTTGTACCAATGAGAAGGAAAGTCCGGACACACCTTCAACCATTGAAATAGTATTTGATAATCCAAATCCATTAAATGTTGACATTTCGACTTACAAGCCTATTATTAGTGGAGATGTTAGTAGTGAGAATGCTTTAAAAAGTGTTCATGCCTTTCAGGTTAATGAAAACACAGAAGTTGTTTTGGAACAAGTAAATCTGCCTGAAGGAACATTCGATTATAAATTTAATTTGGCAGTTGCCTATCAAATTTCTACTTCAAGTATCAGAATTGAAGCCATTGATGATTTGGGGCAAAAGAAGGTTGAATCCATTGAGGTTAATGTTGAGCAATTACCAGCAGTTGATCCTTCACCCATTAGTGATAAAGATGCATTTCCTGGAGCGGAGGGCTTCGGACGTTATACCACAGGTGGGCGCGGTGGTAAAATATTTTTTGTAGAGAATTTAAAAGATGATAATAAGCCCGGATGCTTGCGGTGGGCAATTAATCAAGCAGGTGCCCGAACTATTCTATTTCGTGTATCTGGAACCATAGAATTAGCTTCTCCTCTTGTTATCAACCAAAGTCATCTAACAATTGCAGGACATTCAGCTCCTGGCGATGGCATTTGTATTTCAGGTAATTATACGCAATTAAACGATGAAGTAGAAAATGTGATCATTCGTTATTTACGTTTCCGCGCAGCCAAAGGATCAGGAGAATATGATGCAGCTTGGGGCCGCAACTGTAAAGATATTATTTTCGATCATTGTACATTTAGTTGGGGAAATGATGAAGTAGCCAGTTTTTATGATAATGAAAATTTCACCATGCAATGGTGTTTGATTAGCGAAAGTTTTTATCGTTCGACACATCCCAAAGGTGATCATGGTTATGGTGGAATATGGGGTGGTTGGGGAGCTAGTTTTCATCATAATTTAATTACCCATCATACCAGTCGAAATCCTCGCTTCTGTGGTGCTCGATATCATGAAGAATCAAGAGAAAAAGAAATTGTTGATTTCCGAAATAATGTTATTTACAACTGGGGAGGCAACAGTGTATATGGCGGTGAAATGGGGCAACAGAATATGGTCAATAACTACTATAAGTCAGGACCAGCTACCCAGTCATCAAAGAAAAACAGGATTGTTGAAATATCAAGTGTTGACAGTAAATGGTTTATCGAAGGTAATTATATCGAAGGATATCCAGCCATATCGAATGATAATTGGAACGGAGGTGTTCAAGGTCAATCAAGTAATCCAATTGTTAAGGCAACCGTTCCCTTTGCCAGTGGAGAAATTATAAGCCAAACTGCAATTGAAGCATATGGTTCTGTTTTAGAAAAAGTTGGAGCGAGTCGGAAAAGAGACTTTGTTGACGCTCGCATTGTTTCTGAAGTTACCGATGGAGTTGCTTTATACGGTGGATCTTACGGATCTCAAACAGGAATAATTGATTCAGAATTAGATGTGGAAGGCTACCCTGTTCTTGAAACATACAATGTGATTCTGGATATGGATAACGACGGAATGGACGATATATGGGAGGAGAAAAATGGCCTTGACCCTAAAAATCCATTGGATTATAAGGAATTTACACTTGATGATAATTATACCAATGTAGAAGTCTATATCAATAGTCTTATCTAATAACTCTTAAAGCATGAAGCGTTTAATTAACTTTTTTTTCACAGTTCTGATTTTAGCGTCCTGTCAGCAACCATCAACCTATACCATCTATTTGGCAGGTGATTCAACCATGGCAGAAAAGCGAGAAGATAAACACCCAGAAACGGGTTGGGGAATGGAACTTCAATCTTTTTTTAACGATAATGTAACAATTGCTAATCATGCCAAAAATGGCAGGAGCACGCGTACTTTTATTGAAGAAGGTCGATGGGATTCAATTATGGGATTGCTCCATGCTGGAGATTATGTTTTTATACAGTTTGGTCATAACGATCAAAGCAAGCATAAAGTTGACAGATACACTTCACCTGAAGATTTTTATCAAAACCTTTGTCGTTTTGTTGAAGATGTGAATGCCAAAAATGCAACGCCTGTTTTACTGACACCTGTTATGCGTCGCCGATTTAATGAGGATGGTGTATTTTACGATGTTCATGGTGAATATCCTGATCTGGTTCGTAAGGCTGTAGCTGATAAGAAGGTTACCTTACTTGATATGCACAAATTGTCTGGGGATTTACTTATTCAGTTGGGCGAAGAGCAGTCTAAGTCCCTTTTTATGATTGCTGATTCTGCTGTTTGGGAAAATTATCCGGATGGTATTGATGATAACACTCATTTTAATGTAAAAGGAGCTACAATGATTGCTGAGTTGGCAGTTAAAGCTATTAAATTAAGTGAAATTGAAATCAAAGAAGATTTGAAATAATGCGGTTATTCTTTTGCCTGTTATATGTTTTGGTGATCTTGTTTTTAGCAGGGTGTAAACAGGTTGTTACGCCCAGCTTTCAGGGGGTTTCTGTTACTTTAAATAGTGCAGATAATAATGATGGTACGTATACCAATCCAATTATCCAAGCAGACTATTCTGATCCTGACGTCATCCGGGTAGGGAATGATTATTTTATGACGGCTTCGAGCTTTAATTGTGCGCCAGGCTTGCCTATTTTACATTCAAAAGACTTGGTGAATTGGCAACTGATCACCTATGCCTGCGATGCTGTTTATCCGATAGAACATTATTCAAAAGTACAGCACGGTAATGGTATTTGGGCTCCGTCTTTACGGTATCATAATGGTACTTTCTATATTTTCTATGGCGATCCCGATTTTGGCATTTTTATGCTTAAGGCAAAGGAAGCAATGGGGCCATGGAGCAAACCTTTATTAATTAAGGAAGCCAAAGGATGGATTGATCCTTGTCCGTTTTGGGATGAAGATGGGAAAGCCTATTTGGTGCATGCTTATGCTGGTTCAAGGGCTGGTTTAAAAAGTGTTTTGGCCATTAATAGAATGAATGATGAAGGTACAGAATTATTAGATGATGGAATATTGGTTTTTGACGGGCATAAGCACCATAAAACCATTGAAGGGCCCAAATTATACAAGCGAGATGGCTACTATTACATATTTGCTCCGGCCGGAGGAGTTGCAGAGGGGTGGCAAACTGTTTTACGTTCCAAGTATATTTATGGCCCTTATGAGGATAAAATTGTACTGCAACAGGGTGAAACGGATGTGAATGGGCCGCATCAAGGTGCAATGGTCAGCCTTGCAAATGGCGAAGATTGGTTCATGCATTTTCAAGATCAGGAGGCTTATGGACGTGTTGTGCATTTGCAACCCATGCATTGGCAAGATGACTGGCCAATAATGGGGAAGCCTACTAATGGTTGTGGTAATCCTGTTCAGATGTATGAAAAGCCAAAGGTTGCGCCGGCAGTATCTTCGTTTCAAGTAAAATCAATGAATGATGAGTTTGATAGTGAAACGATTCCGTTGCTTTGGCAATGGCATGCTAATAAGAGCCTTGATTGGGGCTTGTGTTACCCAGGTGAAGGTGTTTTTAGAATGAATTGTCAAGCCTATCCTCAGAGCTATTCTAACCTATGGGATGTGTCATCTTTATTATTGCAAAAGTTTCCTTCACAGGTGTTTGAGGTGGAGGCTAAAATTAACATCAATCTTATTAATAATACCGAACGGGTAGGTTTTACTGTAATGGGCTCAGAGTATTGTTGCTTAGAGGTGTTTAAAGCTGAAAAGCAATTGTTTTTAAGGTCTTGTTTATGTGTTGATGCCCGTTCTGGTTCAAATGAACAATACTCTGAACCTATCTCTATTGATGCATCAGACATCCTATTTAAATTAATTGTGAAACAAGGTGCTTTGTGTGAATTACAGTACTCTCTTGATGGGGTAAGGTATACTACTGTTATTGATGGTTTTGAGGCTAAACCAGGACGTTGGATCGGCTCAAAGTTTGGTTTTTACGCGTTAAAAGGTCACAATTTGAACGATAGTGGGTGGCTAGATATTGACTGGGTGAGGTATAAAACAAAAAATGAATAAAATGGATAATAAGCTAAAAGGATTACTCGCTGCAATACTTTCAATTGTATTAATTTCTTGCGCATCAAGTGAGAAAAAAGAAGGTGTAACTATAACTGTTTCTAACGATGCATCAGTCGATTTTATTGGATTGTTAGAAATTAATCCTGATAGTATAGACGGGCTGAATGCAGGAGATATGTTACAAGCCTTTCATATGGGTAATGTAATTGCGACGCAATGGTGTGATACCAATGGTGATGGAAAGGAGAATGTTCTTTGTGTAGAGGTGGCTCTAAAAGCCAAAGAAAAGAAACAGTTGTACTTGGTTGAATTGGACGAAAGTGAGGCAAATGTAGTTTTTGAAAACAAGACACAAGCAGAGCTGTGGCATAAAACAACAGGCAAATTTAAAGAAGGTAGATATGTAGGAGGAGGTAACTTCTCGAAATTTGATTCGCTGCGTGTGCCCGATGGCTTTATGGATCATGCTTATTTTATTAAGTATGAGGGACCTGGATGGGAATCTGATAAAGTGGGTTACCGCTTATATCTCGACTGGCGAAATGCGATAGATGTGTTTGGTAAACGTGTCAGCCAACCCATTTTACAAGATGTAGGTGTGGATGGTTATGAAAGTTATCACCATCTTGAATATTGGGGCATGGATGTACTGAAGGTTGGTAAGTCATTAGGCCTAGGATCTACCGGATGGTGGGATGGAGAGAAAGCCATTCGGGTTGAGCAAACCGATAGTGTTAGCTGCCGCATCTTATCAAGTGGAATTATGCGTTCGCAAGTGCAAATATGGTACAATGGTTGGCAACTAAACGATTCAAAGGTAAATTTAATATCACTAAAATCCATCGATGCTGGCAGTCGTATGACGCACGAACATTTATCATTCGATAAAGCTATTAAGAATATTTGTACTGGTATCCGTATTGAGCCCGAAACCAAAATAATTACTATTGAAGGTTCGGAGCAAAAATGGGCTTGTTTGGCAACTTGGGGCAAGCAAAGCTTAAATGCCGATCATCTTGGCTTAGCTATTTTGTACCCACTTCATCAAGATGCTGTCATTACAAAAGATAAGGATAGTCATGTTGTTGTTTTTGAAAAAGCATTACAGGTAGTAGACTATTATTTCTTGGCTGCCTGGGAACTTGAAAAAGATGGTATAAGTTCCGAAGCTGATTTTGTTCGTTATCTGGAAGATGAACTTAATAAGCTGGAAAATCCATTGACTTTGACAAAGTAATAACAAGGTTGCAACATGATACGCGTATTTCTAATCATACTATTTAGTGTTTCCCTGCTTTGGATAAGTGAGGGACAGAATGTGTCTGTTAAAGATACATCTTATACTGTGTGGTCTGCACTAAAAAAGGTGAAGAAAAAGTATCCAAAAGTTACGCTTGCTAAGGTTGATGCAAAAGGTGTATTAATGCAAGAAGATGTGATCTTTTTTTCTCATAAAGAACGCGACTTACATGCTGATTTATATCGCCTCACAAAGAACGATAAATGTGATAAGCCACTTGTGGTTTTGATTCATGGTGGAGGCTGGCGATCGGGAAATAAAAGCATGATGGAATCCTTAGCCCAAAAATTAGCATTACAAGGTTATGTTACAGTAGCTATTGAATACCGTCTCTCAGATGAAGCAACTTATCCTGCGGCTTTTAATGATATAGAAGATGCCTTAGATTTTTTTAAACTGAACGCAAAACAATTCCAAATTGATAGTAATCAAATCGTTCTTTTAGGATGTTCTGCTGGTGCTTCATTAGCTAGTTTGCTTGCTGTAACTTCTGAAAAGCATTCAATTAAGGCTTTGGTTAATATTGATGGAATCATTGATTTTACTGACCACAACGAAAGTGGAAAGGACTTAGATCCCAAAGAACCATCTGCTGGCGCCCGTTTTTTTGGATGCACATTTAAACAATGTCCTGAAGTATGGAAAGAGGCTTCTGCTGTTAATCATGTTAACAAATATGCACCTCCAAGTTTATTTGTAAATAGCTCTATTTCTAGGTTTCATGCAGGTCGTGATGCTTACGTATCTGTATTGAAAGCAAACAATATTTATTACGAGATACATATTTTAAATGATTCACCTCATTCGTTTTGGTTGTTTGAGCCTTGGTTTGCGGAAACGAGTCATCATATTCTTCACTTTCTAAAAATTGTTTTGGATGAAAAGTAAGCTGTACTTAGGTCTGATAATAGGGTTCCTTTGCTGTGCTAATTCGGCCTTTAGTATTGAGGATATGGTTGTGGCAGCTGATGGCACAGGTGACTATTATACCATATCTGAAGCCATCGAAAGTTTACCATATTACAATTATGAGCGAATCGAAATTTTCATTAAAAACGGTGTTTACAACGAAAAGATACGGTTAGAGCACAATTACTTGACCATTAGAGGTGAGAGTCGTGATTCAACAATTATTCAATATGCGCAATTGCGCGAGGACTGGCAGAAGAATAAAGATCATATCGGACCAGCTGTTATTAATATTCATGCCGATGATATTATTCTTGATCAGTTAACCATTCGTAACACACAGCCTGAAGTTGGCCCGCATGCTTTTGCAATATTTGGATTAGGAACACGCACCATCATTACTAATTGTAATGTTATGAGTAATGGTGGAGATACCCTCTCTTTATGGAATTACAAGCATGGTATGTATTACCATGATAATTGTTATTTCGAAGGTGCTGTTGATTTTGTTTGTCCCAGAGGATGGTGTTATATCTCTCATTCAATTTTTAAGGAATTAAAAAACACTGCTGCTATTTGGCATGCCGGACCTTCTCATGTTGACCAAAAGTTTGTGCTTAAAAACTGTCAATTTGCGGGTGTGGATAGTTTTTATTTGGCACGTCATCATTACGATGCACAGTTCTTTTTCCTTGATTGTACTTTCCCAGCTTTGTTAAAAGATAAAGCCATTGAACATGTGGTTTATCAAGACAGACCTGAGAAAAATCGGCCCTATTTGTATGGTGATCGATATTATTTTGATAATTGTAAACGTATTACTGGCAATTACACTTGGTTTACCAATAATTTAGAGGATGCTGCCATTACAAAAGAACAAATCACCCCAGCATGGTCATTTAATCATCAATGGAATCCTTTGGATACGTCTTCTCTGATTGTTAAAAGTGTTGAACATGAACATAAGTCATTGTTCTTTTTGTTCGACGAAGCTGTTATGACTGAGGGCGAGTTGATCATTCGCTTAGCATCTGGAAAAAATCTAAGTTATTATGGAGGTAATGGTTGGAAACGATTAGAAATGCGAGGTGAGTCAGAACTCACTTCGGAAGATTGCAATTGCGAATGGGAAGTAATTAGCGGAAATGTCAAGACTATTAAAGCTACACTCCAACCACGATATTTAAATAACCACAAATAGAGTATAAAAAATCCAAAATTATGAAAACGACAATTTTACTTTTTTTTATTGTAGCATTTACTAGTTTATCTTCAGTAGGCCAAATAGTTGGCGTCACCGATTATAATCTTGAAGGTGCCATAATATCTTCTGGTAACACTGAAGCTACCATCATTGTGAACGATGGTAATGCACTGACCTTTAGTCAGGGGACAGGTAGTATTATTGGACAGAATGGTGGTCATGGAGCTATCATGAGCAATGGTAATACGATTACCATGAAAGTATTAAATACAGCAAATATTACATTTTCGTTATGTAAGTATAGTTCAACAGGTGCTACTTTTTCATTTACAGATGAAGGTGATAATAGCTTAGGTTCCGTTATCGCAGAAAGTAAAACAACCAATATTGATGAAGAACTGGTAACCTTTTCATTTTCGGGTTCTGCACAAACGATCAAAGCCACTTTAAATGCAGGTGGATCTGTTTATTTACATCAGATTTCAATTGAAAATATAGAAAGTCTTCCAAGCTTAGAGGGTAAAACTCAAGTTTGGGATTTTGGTGCTGAAGCATTAGTAGGAACCCAGTATTCTAATATGCTTGATGCAGCATCTATCAATGCATGGTACCCGGGCATTACTGGTGGAACTGCTGGAGTAAATTTACCCGAAACTTTTACTTCGGATGTTCTAACATGGATAGGAAAGCCATCGGCAGACCGTTTACGCACAACAAACACTGCACTTACACGTTATGATAATAAATCCAACGGTTCTTACACTGGTTATGTTTATGCAAATGGTACGGTTTCGTTAGTAGATGGTATTCCAGGTAATCGTTATTTTGAGATCGAACTTGAAGAGGATGATGAAGTTTCTGTGGTTGCAATGGCAAATAATGGCCCTGGTACATTAACTTTCGCATATAAAGAGGATTTAGCTTTACAATTTGATGAAGTTACTATCCCTGTTGGAACAGCTACTGAATTTAATTTTATTGCTAACCAAGCTGGGACCTATATTTTCTATGATGCTGTAGATAAAGGTAGTTATTTTCGTGTAACTCGTAAAAATGCTGATTTTGTATCTGTTAGTGGTACTGTTGACGAATCATCAGCTACTTTAATACCTAATGGTTATGGTATTGTTTTTACTAATGCTGTTACCGGAAAATCCTGGACTGAAATTGTGGAATCAGCAGCTTATTCAATTAATTTACCAACAGGTCATACCTATAATGTTTCCTTGAGTGATGCTAATGGTTATGTTATTTCTGGTAACAATACAATTGATGTTGCAGTTGCCACTACATTCGATCTCGTGATTGAACAAATCGATCTATATACTGTTTCAGGTGCGATAACAGGATTAGGAGCTGATATTGATAAGCTTAGTCTTGTTTATACTCCTGATCCTGCTCAAAATAAAGTTTACTCTCCAGAACTGACAATAGATGCTGATGCAAGTACTTATTCTGTAGTTTTAGAACCTAATTGTGAATATACAATTTTAGCTGAAGGAGTGAATGATTATTCAATAGGATCGAATTCGATTATTATAACGGGTAATGAAACTACGGATATTAGTTTTGCCGTTAAACCAGTATATCCAATTACTTTAAATGTATCTGGATTAACAGCTCCGCAGGAAGCCGTTGTACAAATTGATTTTACCAACCTATATGAGGATGGTTATTCTTATTCATTTTCTGATCTTTCAACGATTTCATTACGTGATGGCCTATATTCAATTATAGCAGTAGGTACTGATGAATATGCTGTTGAAATGGCATTGACTTCTAATTTAGAAGTGTCTGGTTCAGCTTTAGTGAAAGATATAGTATTTAAGGAAGTTACAAATTGGACTTTTGATGATAAAGAAATTACAGGCGATTCATACAAAGGGCTATTATTCACAGGTACTGGCACTGTAAGTAGTCAGATGAGTAAAGGCCATTTAATGGCTAAGAATGGAGATGTAATTTCTGTTCCAGCGAAAGTAGGCCAAAAAATGATTGTTTCGTATTATTATAATGCTGACTTTTCAATTGATGGTGGAGATGCGATAACTACCGGTAGTGGAAGTACTAGTCTTATAGAGACTGTTGAATACTCGTATCCAGGTGTTGTAGATGGAGCGATTAATATAACGGTTGGTTCCACCTATGGAACAACTTACATTACCAATATCGAAGTGTTAGAAGTAGTGCCTTATACAGCCACAATTACCGTAGGTAATGATAAAGATTACCAAACCATTAATGAAGCTCTTGCCGCTATAAAGTTAATGAGTCGTAGTGATGAACAACGTGTTACTATTGAAATTGATCCAGGTAACTATGAAGAAATGTTAGTAGTTGATGTAGATAATGTATCACTCACTAATGCGGCGGTTTCTCCAAGTATAGCATTAAAAGATGCAGGTGTTAATATTGATGACAATGCAGTTCGTATTACTTCGTATTACGGTCATGGCTATAGTTATTTTAGCATGAGTAATGATCAAAAATGGCATGCTAATGTTTTGGCAGTTAATATAGAAAATGGCTATTTATCGTATGAAAACAAAGGTGCCGGGACTTCTAATGGATCCTATTGGAACGCAACTGTTGTTGTACTTGCAAATGGCTTCGAAGCAAATAATATCATTTTTGAGAATTCATTTAACCAATATGTTTCTGCAAAAGAAGCTGCAGATATAGTTGTTGAATGGGAAGTTGGCGGAAAAGGTACTCGACCTATGGATGCAGGAAATACATCTGTTCAGAATAAAGCATTTGTTGAAAGAGCCGCAGCTATTGCCATTCAGGGTGGTGACAAAATCATATTGAATAACTGTCGTGTTGTTGGTCATCAAGATTCTTTTTACGGAGGTAAAGATTCTCGTGTAGCTGTATACAAAGGTAATATGATGGGTGGTACTGATTATATCTTTGGAGGTATGATTGCCGTATTTTATAAGGCAGAACTAGCCTTAACAACAAGTGTTGATGGTAATGATGTAGCCTATATAACAGCCCCTCAGCAAACCTATGGTAGAGGCTACTTAATGTATGAATGTACCGTGACATCAGCAAAACCTTCAGTTGATGTAGCGAATACATATCGTTCTAAACCAGGATACTTTGGCCGTCCGTGGGCCCCTAATACTTCAGAGGTTGTTTTTTATAATACAACTATTGAAACATCCAACCACGTTGGAAATGAAGGAGAATCATTAATTGTGCCGCTTGGATGGAATAGTACATTAAGTGGGGAGTCTGAAGGGATGTCAGAGTACAATACGATGGAAGAATCAGGTGCTAATTTCTCTGGCTCTCGTGCAACTTGGGCAACACAATTGCCAACACCATATTTACTAGATGGAACAGAAATTACCACCTTTAATTTTACCAAAGGCGCTGATAATTGGGATCCTATAGCAGTATTAATTGCCAATGATCCTAGTACTGCAATTTCATCGGTGAAGAGTAGCCCAATGGTTAATGTTTATGCAATCGAAAGTGAGATTGTTTTATCCAATGTGAACGAGCATTGTGTAGTACATGTATATTCTACTCAGGGTATTCTTGTAAAAACTTTTATAGCACGAAAAGATTCAAGGTTTTCGTTGCCAAATGGTTGTTGGATTGTAAATGTAAGGAGTCAGGCCGGATCAAAGTCTGTTAAAGTATTGACCTTATAATTAAATTCTTATTAGTGGGAAGTGCATTGTTATTGACAGGGTTTGGTTTATAATGAGTAAAAATCTAGCGATAAGTATTGCATAATTGTACTTCTCTTAGCGATAAAGTATGAAGAGGAGTGATGGGATAATTAATTTGTGAGAAGATGAAACAAAGATTTATTTATTTTTTTGTATTGTGTTTTTTTATTCAAGTAAGTGTTGCTGGAACCAATTACTATGTATCAACAGAAGGAAGTGACTCGAATAATGGGACTTCTGTATCTACACCATTTGGCAGTATTACAAAAGGGATATCTTTAGCCAATGCAGGTGATATAATATATGTTAGAGGTGGAGAATACAAGTATGACGCTAAAATAAGTTTAAGCCGTGATGGTACTTTAGAAGCTCCAATTAGGATGGAAGCCTTCGAAAGTGAGATCCCAATTATTGATTTCTCTGATATGGCTGTGAGCAGCAGTAATCGAGGTTTTAGTTTAAGTGGTGATTATTGGGTGATTAAAGGACTTAAAATACAGTACGCTGGAGACAATGGTATGTTTGTGTCAGGTAATAATAATACCGTTGAAAATTGCGTTTTTTTCGCCAATAATGATACTGGTTTACAGTTGGGAAATGGAGCAAGTAACAATCAAATTATAAATTGTGATAGTTATGGAAATGCTGACCCAACAGATTATGGTGATGCAGATGGTTTCGCCTGTAAAATGGATGTTGGTGATAACAATTATTTTTATGGCTGTAGGGCATGGTTAAATGTAGATGATGGTTGGGATGGGTATTTACGAGGAGCAGATGATGTCAATACAACAATAGAAAACTGTTGGACATGGATGAACGGTTATTTTTTGGATGGTACAGATGCTGGTTCAAAAGCAAATGGCAATGGCTTTAAAGTTGGAGGAAGTGATGACAAAACATTGATGCACAATTTTACTTTGATTAACTGTGTAGCTTTCGATAATAAGTCCAAAGGGTTTGATCAGAATAATAATCGTGGAGATATTAATTTTTTTAACTGTACAGGCTTTAGAAACGAAGGTAAGGATTATTCAATTCCCTTATCACTCAATAGCGGTAAACAGGCAGAAGTTGTCAATTGTATTTCAATTGATGGTGATATTAGTTTAGGAAGTTTTGTTGCGCAGCAAACCAATAGTTGGAATGGCTTTGTTTTCAGCAATAGCGATTTTGTAAGTCTTGATACAACTGGGGTTTCAGGAGCAAGAAAGGCAGATGGTAGCTTACCCGATTTAGGCGTTTTTAAACTAGTAGAAGGTAGCGACTTTATTAATGCGGGTACCGACCTTGGTTATGCCTATTATGGTAATGCACCTGATTTAGGCGCTTTCGAATCTAATTTTGGTGCCACTTGGATCGATGATCCAAATATGACAGAATTTGTAATTATGGGTAATCCTGTTAATCAGAATCTTCGTTTTAAGATGAGTTCAGATAAAATGCAAATTAATCAGGTAAAAATAATATCTATTAGTGGTCAGGTTGTTTTGAGTAAAAAGATCGAGTTCATTAATCACAACATGTTTGAATTAGATGTTAGAAGCTTGAGTCCTGGTTTGTATGTGTTGGCAATTGAAAGCAATACAGGAATGTGGTGTCAAAAATTTACAAAAGCTAATTGACATTAATACAATGAATACACATTAAGAATGTTAGGTGAAAAATAAGACATACATGCGGGCATTAATAAAACCTCGGCGATCAATAAAAGAATTATTTGTGTGATTGATCGTGTGTGCGCACACAAGTTAGATTATTACTAATAAAGAATTAAATCAGATATGAAAAGAGAAAAGAAAGTAGTCACTTTCGGGGAGATTATGCTCCGATTATCAACACCAGATTATCAGCGTTTTACACAGGCCAAAGAGTTAGACATGTGCTATGGTGGAGGAGAGGCCAATGTTGCTTATTCTTTAGCAAATTATGGAATCGATGCTTCATTAGTAACACGAATTCCGGATAACGACATAGGTAAAGCATGTATGATGGAGTTACGTAAGTATGGCGTTAATACGGATAAGCTATTGTATGGTGGAGATCGTTTGGGAATTTACTTCTTGGAGACAGGGGCTGTTGCTCGTGCAAGTAAAGTGGTTTACGATCGTGCCCACTCTTCTTTTTCATGCATAGAACCGGGTATGGTTAATTGGGATGAGGTATTGAAAGATGCTGCCTTTTTTCATTGGACAGGCATTACACCTGCTGTTTCGCAGGGAGCTGCCGATGCCTGTTTGGAGGCAATCCAAGCTGCAAATCGTTTGGGCGTTACAGTGTCATGTGATTTAAACTATCGCAAAAACCTCTGGAAGTATGGTAAGCTAGCTTCGGAAGTGATGCCTGAATTAGTGGCGGGATGTGATATTGTTTTAGGTAATGAAGAGGATGCTGCAATGGTGCTGGATATTCACCCTGAAGGAATGGATGTAACTAGTGGCCATGTTGAAGCAGAAGCTTACCGCAGCGTATCACAACAAATAATGAAACAATACCCACGTGTAAAAAAGGTAATTACTACTCTTCGTGGATCCATTAATGCCAACCACAATAAATGGTCCGGAGTATTGTATGATGGCGAAACGCTATTTAAAGCAGCCGATTACGATATCACTCATATTGTTGATCGTGTTGGAGGTGGCGACTCGTTCATGGGAGGTTTGATTTATGGACTATTAACTTATGAAGGTGATGATCAGAAGGCGCTAGAGTTCGCCACAGCAGCTTCTTGTTTAAAGCACACTATTAAAGGTGATTATAA
>NZ_JBNGOY010000057.1:0-35362 GCF_050589805.1 Carboxylicivirga fragile
GGTCTAATTTGAAATAAAAAACCAAACGCCCAATAAATGGGCGCTGTAGAAGAGAATTTTATGAATCCCGACTTTAGTCGGTTAATAGTGAAAAATAATGAAACGAGTCATGAGAATAAAATCCCTCACACGCGGATAAATACTTGCAGGCGAGTTTTATATGACAAATGAAAGTAAAATATAAACAGATGAAAAATTTAGTGATTGCATGTTTGTTATTTATAAGTTCGGGAGTATGTACTGCACAAGATAAAGGTGGTGTTATTTTCCAGGATATAAGTTTTGAACAGGCTTTTGATTTAGCAAAACAAGATGGGAAACAGGTGTTTGTGAAATATTCTACCAATGGTTGTGCACCATGTAAAATGATGGATGAGTCTGTATATACCGACACGAGTATTGCAGAGAAAATGAATAAGAATTTTATCTGTATAAAATTAGATCCCATTAAAGATAGAAGCCTGGAAAAAAGAGCCAGGGAAGTACATCAAATTAAAGGCTTTCCAACCATGCTATTTTTTGATGCAAAGGAAGCGCTGATTTTAAAAGCTACAGGAGGAAAGAGTATTGAAGAGTTTAAGCATATTCTTGATGATGTAATAAACTAATTGCTTTGGTATTTATATCGTTATCTACAGTCCAACTCCGTAACGGCATCATAACAACAAGCATTTTAATTTAGTTTAAAGTCATACTTAATTCAGATTAAACAC
This sequence comes from Carboxylicivirga fragile, assembly GCF_050589805.1. Taxonomy (NCBI): domain Bacteria; kingdom Pseudomonadati; phylum Bacteroidota; class Bacteroidia; order Marinilabiliales; family Marinilabiliaceae; genus Carboxylicivirga; species Carboxylicivirga fragile. The sequence goes on from NZ_JBNGOY010000057.1 coordinate 714, forward strand.
ACATTAAATTCACGATTTTGTGACTTTAAAGTGAATTTGATCTGATAATAATGTAAGTCAAATATGGAAATAAATGGGAGAAGTTCCCTAGTAGTTCCAATGCAGTATATACTAAAGTATTAGTGTCGAGTGACCTTAAGCCAAATGCTTTATATGATTCAGGAAATGTAGTTGTGTATAAAAGAAATGGAATTGCTTAATAGTTGACATTAATTGATTTGGTTTATCATTGGTGGTTAATTAGTCCGGTTGTTTGGTTTAGCAATCGGACTATTTTTTTTGATCGTTAGTCCTTTGTCTCCTATTCTGCCCGAAGTATTTGTTAAATGAACTCAAAAAGCGCTTGTTTTATTTGTGCACGAGCACAATGTGGCTTATTTTTGTTGAAGTACGCGAAGGGGTAGAGTTCATATAATTATACCTTTAATAGTGGTGATGAAACAAAGACTATTCAAAGATGGATACAAAGAAAACATCGTATACGATTAAGGAGATAGCCGAAATGGCACAGGTGTCGAGGGCAACAGTAGATAGAGTGATACATGGTAGAGGAACGGTTTCTAAAAAAGCATATGATAAGATTAAATACATCCTTGATAAGATCGATTACAAACCAAACATTGTAGCTCAAACCTTACGAAAAGGTGAGTTGTTCAAGGTAGCTGTACTAATGCCAGATAGCGACTTTGACGTTTATTGGAAACGTGCCATTGATGGCATTAATAAGGTGGTGGAAGAATTATCTTTTATTGGTGTAAGTGTCGATTTACATCTGTTTAATCCGTTTAAAGAAATAAGTTTTAACCATCATGCTAAGCAAATACTGAAAGGTGGCTATAGTGGAGTGTTGGTAGCGCCGGTTTTTTATTCCGAGGCTGTAGCGTTTTTGAATGAATGCAAAAAACTGAGCTTGCCTATGGTGACATTTAATACGCATATTAAAGATGATAATGTGCTGTGTCATGTTGGGCAAGATCTGGAAAAAAGCGGGCGAACAGCAGCAGCTTTGCTGGCTAAACTTTTAAAAGCGGGCGATGAGTATCTGCTTGTGCATATTGATGAGGATATCCATAATGCCAAACATATTCAGGAGAAGGAAGATGGTTTTTTAGACTATTTCTCTGAATCAGGAGGGCGAAATCCGAATATTCATACCTTGAAGATTGAGGACACTAAAGAACTTGAGAAAAGGTTGCTAGGTGTTTTAGACGATCATCCTGAAATAAAAGGGATTTTTGTGAGTACCTCAAAGGTTTATTATGTGGCCGAATTGGTTCATTCTTATAATTTAAACGTGCATGTGCTTGGCTACGATTTAATAAAAGAGAATGTGGACTTTTTAAATTCTGGGCACATCGATTTTATCATATACCAGAATCCTGGTTTACAGGCCAGCACTGCTATTTCCTTGCTCTTAGATCATTTGGCCTTCAAAAAAGAAATCCCCAAGCTGAAGTATTTACCAATCGAGATAGCTATAAAAGAAAATTACATGGACTACATAACTGACTAATTCAGTTTGTTATACCGTTCGTATTCGGTATTATCGGCTTATGCAGTCTTGTGTACGAGCCCTGTAATTTTCCACAATAGATTGTGTCTGGCGAAAATGCAAATAATCAAAGCTTTATGGTGTTCGATTAAGGTGCGTGTTTTGCATGAATTATTAATTTTATGCAAATTGTGCTCGTGCACAATTATAATTTTATTACATTTGTGGTGTATTATAAAATAGAAGAGAGGTAAAAACTAGCATGAGTAAAAAGATATTGGTTACAGGTGGCACAGGATACATCGGATCACATACGGTCGTTGAGTTGATTCAAGAGGGTTTTGAAGTGGTTATTATCGATGATCTGTCAAATTCTCAAGTTGAAGTGGTGGATCGTATAGCAGACATAACAGGTGTGAAACCAGGATTTGAGCAATTTAATTTATGTGATGAAGGTTTATTGTCCGATTTCTTTCAAAGGCACAACGACATTGTGGGCGTGATCCATTTTGCTGCATTCAAGGCAGTTGGTGAATCGGTAACAAAGCCATTAAAATACTATAGAAACAACCTTGTTTCGCTAATGAATGTGCTTGAAAGTTTGGACCACCTTTCCTTGAAGAATGTTGTATTTTCTTCATCGTGTACTGTGTATGGTCAGCCGGATAACTTACCTGTAACTGAAAATGCACCACTCAAACCTGCGGAGTCGCCCTATGGCAATACCAAAAAGGTTTGTGAAGAGATTTTGTTGGACGCTTGTTCGGCTGATATAGATCTTAATGTGATTTCACTGCGCTACTTTAATCCTGTGGGAGCACACGAAAGCGCCTTAATAGGAGAATTGCCCAAAGGAAAGCCGAATAACTTAATGCCATTTATTACTCAAACGGGGGCAGGTATTCTGCCTGAATTAAGTGTGTTTGGCGATGATTACGATACCGAAGATGGAACTGCCATACGCGATTATGTGCATGTGGTAGATTTGGCTAAGGCACACATTGCGGCAGTTAAGCATTTATTGAATATTTCTTCGGATAATAATTACCAGCATTATAACATCGGTACGGGCAATGGATACAGTGTGTTGGACTTAATCAAATCTTTTGAAAGACACACAGGGCAGAAGCTTCCTTATAAGATAGTTGGGCGCAGAGCTGGTGATATAGAAAAGATATATGCCGGAACAGCTTTAGCAAATGAGCGATTGAATTGGAGTGCCAAACTTGAGTTAGATGAAATGGTATCGTCAGCCTGGAAATGGCAAAAGACCTTAAAAAATTAATTGACCATGAATAGGATTATAGCTAAATACCTCGGGGGAATGGGGCGAAACAATGGGGATGATCTTGAAAAGAGCTATCCCATTATGATCGACAATTGGAATTATCCCATCGATTCAGAAGTCCATTTTGATATTGCGTATGATGAAGGCAATATTTATCTTAAATATATTGTTGAAGAATCAAATGTAAAGGCTGTTTATACCAATATAAATGAAGCTGTTTGGGAAGATAGTTGTGTTGAGTTTTTCATCTCGTTTGGCGATGAAAAGTATTACAATTTTGAGTTTAACTGTATAGGCAATGTGCTCGTTGGATATGGACCTAATAGGGACGAGCGTAAAGCAATCGATGTTGAATTGATTAAACAAATAAGGGTTGTACCATCTCTTGGTAAACAAAAAATTGAAATTGTTGATATTAAAACGGAATGGACATTAGATATTCAAATACCACTAGCAGCTTTTCAGTTTACTGATATTAAAAGTTTGAAGGGGCTTAGTACTCACTGTAACTTTTATAAATGTGGCGATAAGCAGGTAGTACCTCATTTCTTATCGTGGAACCCAATTAAAGCAGAACAGCCTAACTTCCATTTACCGCAGTACTTTGGAGAGGTGGTTTTTGAATAACAAAGCTTACCAGTATTAATGATATTAGAAAACATTTATAACATGGAAAATAACTTAAGATTTATTGCTTCTAACTTTCTCCTGGAAGGAGAAGTAAAGGAAATTAAGCCCTTAGGTGAAGGTTTTATTAACGATACTTTTATTGTTGAAACAGAAAGTAGTTCAACGCCTAATTATTTAATGCAGCGTAAAAACAAGAACATTTTTACCGATGTGCCAGCTATGATGGATAACATTGAGCGGGTATGTCAGCATTTAAAAGCTAAGGTGAAAGCTCAGGGCGGTGATCCAATGCGCGAGGCAATGACTGTTATAAAAACAAAGGAACAGGCATTGTATTTTAAAGATGCCGAGGGTGAATATTGGGCTGTCTGTTTGTTTATTACCGATAGTGTAACCTATGAAGCTGCTGATTCACCTGAATTAGCCTACGCGGGTGGTAAAGGAATTGGAAAATTCCAAAGTATGACTTCTGATTTTAAGGGGCAGTTAACAGATATTCTTCCGGGGTTCCATAATATCCGCTTCCGTTTTAAGCAGTGGGATGAAGTATTAAGTAAAGATCATGTAGGTAGAAAGAAGGAGCTAATGGCTGAGATTGACTGGATTGAAGGCAGAAGAGAAGAAATGCTAGAATTCTGGTCTAAAGTTGAGGATGGAACCATTCCTACCCGGGTAACGCATAACGATACAAAAATCAACAATATCCTTTTTGATGACAAAGGTGATGTGCTTTGTGTGATTGACTTAGATACGGTATTAAGTAGTACAGCATTAAACGATTTTGGTGATGCCATTCGTTCGTACACTAATACTGGGCTTGAAGATGATACCAATCTTGATAATGTGTCGATGGATATGGCTATTTTTAAGGCATATACTGAAGGTTACTTATCAGAGACCAAATCTTTCTTAAAGCCTGCGGAATTAGAATATTTGGCGTTTTCAGCCAAATACATTACCTACGAACAAGTATTGCGATTTTTAATGGATTACATTGATGGGGATAACTATTATAAAGTGAAATCGCCTGAGCATAATTTGGTTCGTACGCATGCACAATACAAGCTATTGCAAAGTATCGAGCAGCAGTATGGTCAAATGAAAGAAGTTGTTGCAGATGCAGTAAAATAAATTCTTGGTAGAGCGTTCAAAAAAAACTATGGAACGGTTCTTTATTGCAAGATACTAATAAAGAACCGTTCCGTTAATACATGAAAATTTCAAAACAGACCACTAAATAAAAAAATGAAACCAACATTATTAGTATTAGCCGCCGGAATGGGAAGTCGTTATGGCGGTTTAAAACAGATGGATCCTATTGGTCCATCAGGAGAAACAATTATTGATTATTCCATACACGATGCTATTGAGGCTGGATTTGGTAAGATTGTATTTGTGATCAGAGAAAGTTTTGAGACGGAATTTAAAGCTCTATTCAACGCCAAACTTGAAGGTAAACTAGAAGTTGCCTATGTCAATCAAGAATTGGAAAAAGTTCCGGATCAATGTAAATATAATTCAGAAAGAGAGAAGCCATGGGGGACAGGGCACGCTATTTTAATGGCCAAGGATTGTATTCAGGAGCCCTTTGCCGTTATCAATGCCGATGACTTTTATGGCAAAGAAGCCTTTGTTACAATAGCTAAGTTTTTGACTGAAGAATGTTCTGATAATACCTATGGGATGGTTGGTTATCAAATAAAGAATACCATTTCAGAAAATGGTTCTGTTTCCCGAGGTGTCTGTTCAACCGATAAAGATTCAAATTTATTGGATGTGATTGAACGCACGCATATCGAGAAAAAGGATGATGGTATTGCCTACAAGGAGACTGATGTTTGGACTTTTGTTAATGAAAACACAACGGTTTCGATGAACTTTTGGGGCTTTTCACCAAAAATATTTGAGCAACTAGAAGTGCAATTTATCGAATTCTTGGAAACTCAAGGGCAGGCCTTAAAATCTGAATTCTTTATTCCATCCGTGGTGAGTAAGGTTATTATGGATGAGATGGCGAGTGTAAAGGTTTTGAAATCAGAAGTACAGTGGTTTGGAGTAACCTATAAGGTTGATAAAGAAAAGGCAATAAATTCGGTGAGTGAGTTGGTAAACCAAGGTGTTTATCCATTGAAGTTATGGAGTGAATAAATAGGATAATTGATATGTATTTAAAAAGGTTTTGGCAGCATCGTCAAAACCTTTTTTGTTTTGTAATCAATTGTAGGTATTCTAATTTCTATACTTATTGATGTACTCTCTTGGTGAGTATTTAAATAATTGAGTGAAACACCTTGTGAAATAACTTGGGTCGCTAAAGCCCACCATGTATGCTATTTCATTAATTTTATATTCATCTTTGGCCAACAGCTCCGACGCCTTTCTAAGGCGTATCGATCTAATAAATTCCTGAATAGAGAGGTTAGTATTATCATGAATCTTGCGGTAGATGGTTGATCGACTCAAGTTGACTTCAGTGCAGAGTGACTTGACGTTAAAATCAAAATCTGATATGTTATCCTTAACTATTTCAGTTATTTGCTTTAATAGTTCCTGATCTTCTTCTTTGGATTTATCCACAAAACTGTCTCTCAGAAATTTTGATTGCAGTTCTATGCGGTAATCAATTTGCTTCTGTATTTTTAGTTTAAGAATTTGAAGATTAAATGGTTTTGTAATGTAGTCGTCTGCTCCTGATGATAATCCTTCCAATTGATATTTAATATCGGATAATGCAGTAAGAAGTATTAGGGGTATGTGGGTTGTTTTAATATCTGATTTTACTTTATTGCAAAGTTGAATACCATTCATGTCAGGTAGGTTGATATCACATAAAATGAGGTCGGGTTGGTGTTTATTAATCATTTCCAAGCCTTTTTCTGCTGACTCTGCTAATTCTACCTTGTAGTCGTTCGAAAGGGTATTAAAAAGGAAGTTAGCTAATGAGGTGTTGTCTTCAATAACCAATAGCTCCTGCTTGTTTGTATCTTCATTTTCATCTATTTTCTCCAATGCAACTGTTTCACTTTCATCAGAAATGAATACCTCATTTACAGAGTTGTTGGACTTTTTATTCTTACTGGCCTTATCCTTTAAATCTGATATTGGAAGGGAAATTGTGAATATCGTTTCTATGTTAGGTTCGCTACTCACAGCTATTTCTCCATTATGAAGATCAACAAATGATTTAACAATCGATAATCCAATACCATGACCTACGCTATTATGATTGTCTTTTTTATCCTGATAAAAGCGATTGAAAATATTACTTAGCTGGTCTTTTTCTATACCCACACCCGTGTCCGATACTTTAATAATTAAAATATTTTCTGATTGTAAGTCGAGCTGAACACTTATGTTACCACCTGCTTCAGTATTTTTAAAGGCATTCGACAGAAGATTCAATAAAATCATCTCCAGTTTTTTAGGATCAGCCCATATCGTAATTTCTTTATTGGAAAAAGAAGATTGAAGCGTGATGTTTTTCTTCCGGGAAAGATCCTCAAATAGAGAGGTGATGTGTTTGATAAAACTAATTGCATCAATTTGACTTACATCAAGTTTCATGTTATTGGTCTCTATTTTTCTGAAATCTAATAATTGTTGTATTAGAATCATCAATTTTGACGCATTTGTGTAAGCCGTTTTAAGTTGTTTAATTACCTGGTTTGAGTTGGTTTTTGAGAAGTTATCAATTATGTTCTGGAGAGGTGCTGTGATGAGTGTTAAAGGCGTTAGGAATTCGTGTGATATATCGGTAAAGAACTGTAATTTGGCACGATTGGCCTCTTCAACCTTATCACTCAATTCTTTTAAATTCTCGTTTTGTACTTTTATTTGTGAGTGTTGTTCGCTTAAGAGCTTGTTTTTATTCACAACCATGCTGTTGATTTTTAACAGTGCGTCGTTCTGTTTTTCTATTTGTAGCTTTTGCTCATTAAGGGTTTCTGTTTTTTTATTAACTCTTTCGGTTAAAATAAGATTTTGCCTTTTTATGTTGTAGGTTCTTAAAAATATGATGGTATAAACTAAAGCTATAATGCATAGTAGTAACAGTATAATGAACCATTTCGTTCTGTAAAATGGGGGAGGTATATTTATTATTATCGCCGTATATTCATCATTCCATACACCATCATTGTTCGAGCCCATCACCTTAAAAGTATATGTTCCGTGGGGGATGTTCGTGTATGATGCTATACGTCTTGATCCAGCGTTAATCCATTTTTTATCATAGCCTTCAAGAATGTATTTATATTGATTTTTGGATGACTGGCTGTAGGATAATGCGGCGTATTGAAAACTGAAAGTTGATTCGTCGTAATGCAGTGTAACTTCTTTGGTAAAACTAATGTCGTTTGTTAGGATGTCAGGATGTGTTTTGTGATTAATCGGTTCATATAAGATTTCCATACTTTCGATCATTACCTGAGGTATGTATGAATTGGCTTGTATGTTTTCCGGCTTAAAAACATTAAGACCGTTAATGCCGCCCAGATAAAAAACGCCGTCTTCACTTTCAAAGAAAGCATACATGTTAAACTCATTACTTTGCAGGCCATCCTGATAAGTATAGTGTTGAATTCTATCCGTTCTGGGTGAGTAGGTGGTTAGTCCATTGTTGGTAGTGCACCATATCCTACCTTCATCGTCTTCTAATATTCCATAAATTGTTTTTAGTAGGTGTTCGCTATTATCAGTAGGTCGACTTAGAGTTTCAGACGATTGATTATATTTAAACAAACCAGAACTGGTGCCAAGCCATATGGTTTGCGACTGTGATTCAATAATGGTATGTATCTCGGTAAAAAGTTTTGATTCACCATTGTGTTTTTCACTTGGGTATACTTGCGATAACTCCTCCGTGTGTCTGTCAAAAAGGTATAAAAATCCATCTCGAGAGCCTAGCATCAATTGCCCTTCGGCATTTTCAATCATGCTAATTATATAAGTTGGAAACGTTGTTTTGCTATCTCCCTTAGGCTTAATGAATTTAAATGACTCACTTTCAAGATCTAATTTTATTAATCCCACAACGCTTGAAAACCATATGGTACCATCAGAATCTGTAAGCGCTGTCAGGAAAGAAGACACTTTTTGGCCTGTTTGCTCTAGTATTTTGCTTGAAATTTTTTCAGTTGTACCATCCTTTTTTCGAAGAACAATTTCATGTTCATTTGAATAAAACAGTCCAGCATTTTTGTTGTACAATAAATCTCCAAAAGTTATGTCTACATGCTTTTTTGCCGAATTTTTTGATTCTGTTTTGAAAAAATCATTCTCCAGTTCAATTAGCCCCATGGGTGTATTCATCCAAATGGATTTATTATTATCCATACATATTGAATAAACATTATTGGCAATATGATCTGTTTCAGGATTGGAAAAGAAGTTGTTATATGTGGAAAAACGGTTGAAGTTTGGATCGAAATTATTGACCCCGCCTATAAATGTTCCAATCCATAATATACCGGCATTATCTTCAAATAAACAGACAGTTTCATTGTCGGAAAGTGAGTGTTTTTGATAGGGGTTATGAAAATGGTTAGTTATTTTTTCAGAGTGCTGTGAAAGGTAACTAAGCCCTGCCTTGGATGCAGTCCATACCTCACCTTTGTTCGTAATTAAAACATCGTTGAGCATGTTGGTTGGCAAGGCGCTGTTATCTGTACTGAAATGCTGAATGACTTTATCTGTCCTCGACTGGTATTTTATTAAACCATTGTTTTCTGTCGCGATGTAAATATTGCCTTTTAAATCAAATTTAAATGAGCGAATACTGGCATTACAAACAAGTTTATTCTTTACCTTTTTAATATTTCTTTCAATATCACCTTGGTTTAGGTCGATAACATAAAGTCCATTGCTTGTGCCTAACCAAAGCTGATTGTTAGAATCTTTCTGAATACATCTTATTCTTTTAACAGCTTCTTTTAGTTTAAAATTGATGGTTTTAAATGCATTGGTGTTTTGATCGAACAGAAACAGACCTTCAATCCCGGAAGCCACCCAAAGAGAGTCCTTACTTGAGGCATATATTTGATTTATTTCACCAAAAGTTACATTGGCTTTAGGGGAGAAGGCGGAATGATATTGTATGAACTGATCATTCTCTCGCTTGTAAGCAGAAATGCCAGATTTCTCTGAGCCAATCCAGAGTGTAGAATCAAAAGGATTGGAATATAAACAGGAAATGTCATTGCTGATTATTGAATTAGGATCTTTATGATCGTAACGATACTGTTTAATTTCGTAGCCATCGTATTGATTAAGCCCATCAGCAGTACCAAACCATAAATAACCATATTGGTCTTGCGCAATTGCCTTTACCGAAGATTGGGATAGTCCATCCTTTAAGGTGATTTGAGAAAAGCGGACATCAGCATGCTTTGGTGTGCAGAAAAGGAATAATAATAGAACTAGTACAAGACTTCGTTTCATATTAATTGAATCGTTGAAAGCGTTGAGGGCTTAAAAATACCAAAAAAAGTTGGCTTCGTCACTGTTTTACTTTATTCAAATCGGTAGTTGTAATGTGCTTATATGGCAATGAAAATAGGCCATTGAGCAATGAATCCTATTTTTAGAACGATCCGTCCTATAAAAAAACGCTCTGTCCTAGCATTAAGTTATAGATACCAAAGTATACACTTTTTAACTAATAGATTTGTCGTGTAGTCAATTATAGTATGATGCTTGGTTACCATTGATAATGATAGAATATAAAAGTAAGTATTGACTTACAATGTATGATATGTCCCATAATATTATTATTTATTTGATGAAAAATGAAAATCTATGAGAACACAAACAATTAATGCAAGCAAGTTGCCCGATGGTCGAAAGATAAGATCTTTGGGAGCATCTCTTTTTGCAGTTGCTTTGATGGTTTTATCATTAACCACAAGTTGCGAAAAAGATGATGAAGCTGGAAGTTTACCTACTACCGAGACTATTGAAGTTGCAGAAATATCTGATGTTGACGTTATTGTTAATGGAGAGGTTACTTCCAATGGAGGAACCAAGCTGTTGGCAATGGGTGTCTGTTGGATTCCAGGAAGTGTTGAGCCAACTGTCGATGATAATTTCGTGCCTGTTGGAGAGTACACGCAAAATGGCATTCTAGAGGAGGATTGGGATTATTCAATTAAATTGAGTGGTTTGTCAGCTGAAACAGAATACAGTGTTCGTTCATATGCAGCAAACTCTGCTGGTGTTTCTTACGGTGAAACGATTACTTTCATGACTAAAGCAGGTAAAACCTTACATGCTCTTACGGCAGATATGATTGAAACACATGTTCAGGAGCCTTATGAGGGGCCAAAGGAAGGTCTTGTGGATGGTGATCCGGGTACTTATTGGCACTCAGCGTGGTCGGTGGCTGGTGCAGAATTACCAGCGCATATTCAAATTAATTTTGATGAAGAAAAAAGTATTGGTGGATTTACGTTTATGACTCGTTTTAGTGGTGCAAACGGTAACGATCCTGGTCAGTTTGATGTGCAAACCAGTACTGATGGAATGAACTTTACAACCGTATGGGAGTCAGCTGAAATAATTGACGCCTTGGTGCAACCAAGTGTAAATGATATTGCACTTGATAAGAATTATACGTCAAAGTACTTCCGAATCAGAATTTTGAATACACGAAGCAGAACTGGAACTTGTACTCATATGGCAGAATTAGAAGTATTCGAAGATGGTTTATTGCCTTATTAATAGCTAACAAGATTAAACGATAAATAATGAAGTATATTAAATCAACAATGCTTCCTACTGGAAGTAATATTTATATAAATATGCTAAAACGGAATATGAAGTTTTTAAGCCTTTTTATCATCGTTTTACTATCAAGCTTTTATGCTAGTGCACAGACGCTAGAAGTGAGCGGTACTGTTATAGATGCTGAAACTCAGGAAGCTTTACCAGGTGTATCTATCGCGATTAAAGGCACAACCACTGGTACCATTACAGACTTTGATGGAAATTATAAACTCAATGTTAGTAACCAGGATGCTGTTTTATCCTTTTCGTTTATAGGTTATGAGATACATGAAGTAGCAGTAGCAGGCCAGTCTGTCGTTAATGTGTCTCTGGTTTCTGATATGACAAGTCTGGACGAGGTTATGGTAGTAGCTTATGGTACTATTAAAAAATCAAATCTAACTGGTTCTGCTGTTGCTTTGGATAATAAAGAACTTAAGGATGTGTTTACATCCAATGTTTCATCCATGATACAAGGTAAGGTTGCCGGTGTTTATGCTGCTTCCACAAGTGGTAGGCCGGGAGCTACTGCGGATATTACCATTCGTGGTAAGGGTTCTCTTTCGGGTCCAACAGCACCGCTTTGGGTAGTAGATGGAGTTATCTATGGCAATTTTGATCCTGGAATCAGTCCTACTGATGTGGAGAGTATTACAGTGCTCAAGGATGCATCTGCTACATCATTATACGGTTCTTTGGGTGCTAATGGTGTTATCTTAGTGCAGACCAAGACAGGTGATGGAGTATCAAAGATTAGTGTGAATGCGTCGCGTGGATACTCTAAATTTAATATGGGTAACTTTTCCCTGATGAATTCACAGGAATTGTATGACTATCAAAAGACTTGGAATCCAAATGTTTCTGAAGATGTTTTAGCAACCGATACAGATTGGCTTGAGAATGGAACGCAAACAGGAGTAGCTCAGGAGTATAATGTTAGTTATTCAGGGGGAGGCGAGAAAATTAGCACCTATTTATCTGGAACTTATTATGGGGAAACTGGTACTATTAAGGGTTATGATTATGACCGTTATTCAGCGCTTGGTAACATCAATATTAAGGCTACTGAAAAACTGTCAATCAGATTAAATCTTTCAGGTGATTACAGCACTACATACAACCAAGAACATTCGCTATATAATATGTATACATACATGCCATGGGATGAGCCCTACCTTCCAGATGGTTCTGTGTTGGATCCACGAACAGAAGCCGGAGAAGACTATCTGCTAGAGAATGGTAAAGTTTGGTATGGTCGTGATAATAATAATTATCTATACGATTTGCAGTATAACTTCGGGACTTCCCGTGGAAACAACTTCCGAATCAATTTGGGATTTGATTATAAGATTAACGATTGGTTAACTTTTTCCTCAATGAACAATATTGCACTTAATTTTGGTCAGAACGATTATTATACCGATCCGCGTTCATTCGCTGGTATGGCAAATAATGGTAGTTATTCTGAAACACATAGCTTTACTCAAAGACGCTTTACTAACCAGTTACTCCGTCTGCAAAGGGACTTTGGACTACATTCAGTAAATAGTTTTATAGCCTGGGAGTATAGCGATTTCTATACAGAGAATGCATCAGCAGCTGGAAAAGGTGTAGGTGGTGGATTGCAAGTGCTTAATACAACAGCAGAAGCATTAAGCGTTGGTGGTTACAAAGGTGAAAGTGCTAAACAAAACCTAATGGCGAACATTCAGTATGCCTATGACAATAAATATCTAGCTACAGCTTCATTTAGTCGTCAGGGATCAAGTAGCTTCGGCCCTAACAATAAATACGGTAACTTCTGGTCTGCCAGTGTAGGATGGAATGCGCACCACGAATATTTTATTAAAGAAATTAATTGGTTGAATGTGCTTAAGCTTTCTGCTAGTATGGGGCAAATTGGTAATGCACCAGGAGGATTCCAGTATCTTGGCTATTATGCTTTTGTTGATCAGTATAATGGAAAGGGAGCAGCTACACCATATCAGAAAGGTAATCCAGATATTAGCTGGGAAAAAGTAACCACTTACAATACGGCTATTAATGCACGTTTGTTTGATCGTGTTGGCTTGAATCTGGATTTATATTACAAGAATAGTGATGGTCTGTTGACTTATGTGCCATTAGCTGCAATGACTGGTTATAATGGCGTTTGGATGAACATTGGACAGGTTAGCAATAAAGGGTATGAATTAAGTATTTCACCGGAAATTATTAAAGGAAAGCGTTTCAGATGGGATATGACTATTAATCTGGCATACAATAAAAACCGTGTGGAAGAGTTGTATGATAATCAAGCTGTTAATCGTGGCAATAACCGATTTGAAGTGGGGTATGACATGGATTCATATTATCAGCGTGTATGGTACGGAGTGAATCCAAATAATGGAGATCCATTGTGGGAGAGAGTTGAAGAAGAAGTGGATGGAGAAGGAAATGTGATTGGCGAAACAATAAGTTTGACTTCGAATTATGCAGACGCAACACTTCAGTTCACAGGAACTAAAGGAACACCTAGCTATGTTGGAGGTATTTTTAATTCTTTCAGCTTTGACAATTTTACACTGTCTGCAAACATATCTTTTGTTGGAGACGTGTATAAGTATAACAGCAGCCGCGAGTTATTTGATAGTGATGGTTCGTACGTTGGATTCAATAATATGAATCTGATGGATGGCTGGAGTCGTTGGGAGAAGCCTGGTGATGTAGCTACGCACCCGAAACCTTATGACGGTGGTTTGAATGCCAATAAAGTGTCGTCACGTTATCTTGAAGATGCCAGTTTTATTCGTTTACGTAACGTGAACCTATCGTATACTATCCCGACAAATTTGGCGGAACGCTTGAAAATTAAGAATGCCTCGGTATATGTCAGTGCAGATAACCTGATTACCATTACCGATTGGTCAGGAGTAGATCCAGAAACAGGAGCATTGTATCCTATTTCGAAAAAGGTATTGTTTGGCGTAAGAGTAGATTTTTAACATTGAATCCTTTTTAAACTAAGAGTATGATAACTAAAAATATATATTCGATCATTATGATTTTGCTGGCATTTTCAATAACTGCCTGCGATATTACTAGAGAGCCCTTTCAGGATTTATCTGATGACAAAGTATTTGCTGATGAGTTGGGAATTGAAGCAGCGGCCTTGGGTACATATGCCCTACTGAAAAAGAATGGATTTATGCGACCTTACCATTTTCATGGCGAATTTGGAGGTGATAATATTGCACTAAGTGGGTCTACTACTGATAATTTGTTTTATATGTATAATTATCAGCATATCCCAACTAATGGACATTTGAATAGTTTATGGTCTACTTGTTACCAAGGAATAGTGAATGCCAACAAAGTGATTGCGAATGCTGAGCAAGGTACTCCTCGATTAAATCACGTGATCGGAGAAATGTACTATTTACGTTCATTCTTCTATTTGAATTTGGTATCCATCTGGGGAAGACCATATAATCAAGATCCAAATGGTAATATGGGGGTACCTATTATTTTGGATGCTGAGCCTGATGTGAATAGCCTTCCAGGAAGGGCAAGTGTTAAAGAGGTTTATGACCAGATTGTATCTGACTTAGAGGTCGCTGCTGAGTTAATGAGTGAGTTTAAACGTGTAGATAGTGAGTATCCAATTTATGCTTCAGAGCAGGCTGCTTATGCATTGTTATCACGAGTACACCTTTATATGGAAGAAAATGTAGAGGCAGCTGAGTACGCAACTAAAGTGATTGAATCTCGTAATTTCGAATTAATTACTGGAACAGCATATGAAACTTTCCCGACGATGGTACCCGAAGATAATTCAGAAGTAATCTTTGCCTGTCGTGCATTGAAAGATGAAGATGATTATGGTTGGTATGCCTTTGGAGGTATGTATGCTACCATTGATGGTGTTGGATGGGGAGAGATGTATGCCTCAGAACCTTATCGTAATTTGTTGGAAAAGAATCCAGGCGACCGCAGGAGCAAATTTATTGAGCCGCAGTATGTGGATGATGGAACTTATGAGTTGACTTATTCTTATGATAAAGCAGCACCAACGGGGGCAAGAATGTTTCAGATGTATAAAGTAACTGATAATGTTGGCACTTGGGAGTACGAATATAATGGTGGTACTCACGCTGTAATGACTGAGGAAGTGGATGGTGTAATGAAATATTACATTACCGAAGGCGAGCATATTAGTGAAAAGACTTATGTACGTGTTGATAAAACAATGAAAGTTCGTAATGGCTATCCTAAGTATTTTGTTCTTAAATGTTCGAATCAGGAAGGGCAACCACAATTGTTTTCGCCAATTATTTCACGTTTGGCAGAGATGTATTTGAATCGTGCGGAGGTGAAGGCTAAAGCTCTTGATGTGGATGGTGCACTGGACGATGTGAATGTAATAAGAGAACGCGCGGGTATACCAATATATACTGCTGTACCTGACGGGAAAACGATACTGGATGTTGTATTGGAAGAACGTCGTTTAGAGTTGGCTTTCGAAGCCCATCGTCGCTATGATATTTTCCGTAATGGATTGACATTGGATCGCAAATATCCTGGTACACATGATAAAGGATCTAATGCTTTGGTGACCATACCTGCTGATCATCTTCGAGTTGTTGACTATATTCCTGAAGCGCAGATTTTGGCGATGCCTAATCTAATTCAGAATCCATAGATAAATACGAATAAATAAAAGGCGATGTTTATCGTCGTCTTTTATTTTTTTAATAATAGACTTGGCCAATAATTAATTATTTTTATGGTCATTAATAAATTGAACAAACTAGTAAAATCAAAGTGTATGTCATCAAGTAGAAGGTCATTTTTAAAAAATATAGCAGTTGGAGCAGGTGTTGCTGCTGCCGCACCATTAGCCGGATGTAGTACAGGTTCGAGAAGTAAGGAAGCAGTTGCTTATATACGTGAGAATGCCGAACGAGTACCTAAGATGGAGTTTAACATGTGTGGATATGCCGCTCCTAAATTGGATAAGGTACGTATCGGTTTTGTTGGCATCGGCGATAGAGGTATCGGAGCAGTTGACCGTATGGGTTTTATTGAAGGAGTAGAAGTGACCGCTCTTTGTGATACACGTCAGGCTGCCATTGATGGTGCTCAGGCCTCACTGGTAAAAGCCGGATTGCCTAAAGCAAAAGAATTTACTGGAAGTGATACGTCTTTTAAAGCGCTTTGTGATAGTGGCTTGGTTGATTTAGTTTACATTGCTACTCCATGGGAATGGCATGTGCCTGTAGCTATTGCTGCAATGAAGGGTGGAAGTCATACTGCTGTTGAGGTATCTACAGCCAGAACCATGGACGAATGTTGGGAAATGGTTGAGGTGTCAGAGCAAACTAAAAAGCATTGTATAATTCTTGAAAACTGCTGTTACGATTTCTTCGAGTTGCTTACACTTAACATGGCACGTCAGGGAGCTTTTGGTGACTTGGTGCATGGTGAAGGTGCTTATATTCACGATTTGGATTATTGGCATTTTAATAAACCACAAGATGATAAACCACGTGGCGATGGTGCTTACGATAAGTTGTGGCGCTTGCACGAAAATACTCGTAAAGCCAACGTATATCCAACGCATGGTTTAGGACCTATCTGTCAGGCCATGGATATTAACCGTGGCGACCGAATGGATTATTTGACGGCTATGATGTCTGACGATTTTACTTTAGCTAATCGAATTAAAGAGCTGGCTCCAGAACGTCCCGATTTACAACAGTTTATTGGTAAGGAGATGCGCGGTAACATGGACATGCAAATGATACGTACCGTTAAGGGGCGTACCATGATGATTCAGCACGATATCAGTTCACCTCGTCCGTATTCACGTATACATATGTTGAGTGGAACCAAGTGTTTTGCTCAGAAGTGGCCGCTTCAGCACATTGCTTTTGGACATAATAAGGCTGATGATGCTAAAATGAAAGAGCTACAAGAGAAATATGCTCCGGAAATTATTACGCGTATTGGCGAGATGGCTAAACAAGTTGGTGGCCATGGAGGGATGGATTTTATGATGGATTGGCGATTAATCGACTGTCTGCGCAATGGACTTCCTATGGACATGGATGTGTATGATGCTGCCGCTTGGTCGTGCATTACGCCACTTAGTGAATGGTCCATAGCCAATGGTTCTAAGCCAATTGATATTCCTGATTTTACACGCGGTAAGTGGAAGACTAATAAGCCTCTTGAACTATCACTAAAAGGTGGCGGAACAACGGGTGTTCGTAATCTAAAGAAAGCGGACTCGGGCAAGCAATTGTCAGTAGATTAAGCTCCTTAAGAATAAACAATGGTAACTTAATTTCTAGTTACCATTGTATTTAACCTGAATTATTCATTAGGAATCATTTTTTTATGATGAACTAATGGATCCATGAAGGTTAACCCCGTCACGATAATTATCGTGATAGAAAATCACCATTTTGGTATTTTTACCAAATGGATGATTTGCTTTATCGTTATGCATTTAGGCTATTTTTTATTATTCGAATGCATAGTTTGGGTTTAAGTGCCTCTAAGTTGCGAAATCAAAAACAGACTTAATTCATTATTAAAGGTCTTAAGGTGTTAAGAATTTACACCTTCATTCTCTTAGTATATTTATGAAAGTAGATATGAGATCAATACTAATTAGTTTCATAATTATAACATTGGCGTTTTTCATGGCTTGTTCTTCCGATTCTCCATCACCAGAGGAAGGAAGGCAGAAAGAAGAAGATGTCAGTTATGAATCATCCGCAAAGTACAATTTAAACATTGTTTATTTCGTTCCCACTGATATTAGTGAAAGAAATGAATGGCATCGGCGATTAAGTGAGATTCTTCTTCATGGTCAGTCTTTTATTTTGAAGCATATGAACGAATATGGTTTTGGTAATATGACCGTAAATATGTTTGTTGATAAAACCTTGGGGCGTGTTAAAATTACCAAGATAAGCGGAGAACATGCAACGAGTTATTATCCCTATGAAGGTGGTGGTGTCAAGATGATCGAAGAGATAGAATCGTATTTTAATAGTCATCCATCAGAAAGAAATAGTGATCATACTTTAGTATTGATACCAGTCAAAAATCCGGATCCAGATAAGCGTGATATTCCCTATTATGGCTATGGGCGATACTGCTTTGCTTTAGATTATGACGATATGGACATAGCCTATCTAAAGGATGAGGATGAAAGAGGACAGAAAGCTACAACATACATTGGAGGACTTTTACATGAATTAGGGCATGCCCTTAATTTACCTCATAACAAACAAACTGTTTCGGACGATAACAACCCTAATAAAGGTACAGCTTTGATGGGCAGTGGTAATTATACCTATGGCAAATACCCAACATATCTGACAAAAGCGAGTTGTGCCATATTAAATAATTGCCAGGTTGTAAGTGATAGTGAGTCAATTGTTTTCTACCAAGGAGCTTCGTTAGAGGTGGAAGGTATTCAGTCTAGATATGAAGGTGGTGATTTAGTAGTATCGGGTTCTATTGAAACGAATACGCCGGTAAGTCATGTTAATTTTTACAATGACCCGGCTACTGACAATGCCGATTATGATGCAGTTTCCTGGTGTGTTGAGGTTATTAATAATGCCTTTGAAGTGAGAATGCCTGTTAATGATTTATTTCTAAAAGGAAATACTCCTTATGTACTTCGGCAGCGGTTTTTACATGAAAATGGAGAGATTTCAACTTTTTCTTATGCCTATGAATTCATAGATAATGAGTTATTTATTGAATTTGGAGACAAGGACTATCTGGACAGAAGTCAATGGGCAGTAATCGATTTTAGTTCGGAAGAACAAAATGAAAAGGCGGCTTATGTACTTGATGGTGATAAGCAAACATTTTGGCATTCAAGATGGTCAACTAATGTAGCGTCATACCCTCACTACCTCTCCATTGATATGGGGCAGATCCAATCGCTTAATGGCTTTACTTTTGTGCAACGCGATGGCATGAGAAAAGTAAAGGATATAGAGATATTCATTAGTTCAGATAGTCAAACCTGGGAAAGTAAAGGAAATTTTGTGCTCAAAAACATTAATACTGCACACCACGTGGTTTTAGAGGAAGCCTGTAGTTGCAGATATTTTAAAGTGGTTGCCAAATCGGCTTTTGATCAGGAGCAGTTTGCTGCAATGGCTGAAATAATGTGTTTTTAGTAATAAGTAAGATTAATTGATAAAACGCTCTTAACCTGATCTTTATGTGATCATATAAGGCAATGGTAGATTTTTTAAAGTAATAGTCCGGACCTAATAATTATTGAGGTGTCGGAGTTTATAAAGAAATATAATCATGAAATATATAAATTGGTTTCAGAATTTAGTTTTTGCAGCTATGTGTATAGTATACATTGGCTGCACAGGTTGTAGTAAAGATGATGATCCGGAACAAATTAAAGTACCGGAGATGAATATTAAAGTACCTGTTGGAGGAAATGCCTGGGTAGTTGATGATCCTTTTAAAGGAGGTCATTTAATTTCCGACGAGGGATTACAATCATGGACAAGTAAAGGTGATAAAATCAGAGTATATTTTAAATTGCCCAAGGCTGGTGAGCTAAATGTTGGTTTGCTATCGAAAGTACAAAAGGGCACTTCAACCATTAAGTGTACTGTTGATGGGAAAAGCATCGAAAAGGAAGTGGATAATACATCTTTAAAAACCAATTACATCGGAACGTTTGAGGTTTCCGAAGCCGGATATCATTTTGTAGAGCTTGAAGGTGTCTCAAGAGAAGAAGGTGTTTTTGCTGATATAACTGAGGTAAAATTAGGGGGCGAAGCATGTAATGGAAAAATGTACTTTGTAAATGAGGAGTATTATTGGGGGCGTAGAGGACCGTCGGTACATTTAGGATACGAGGTTCCGAGTGCAGCTTCCAATGTTGAATATTTTTACAATGAAGTAACAGTCCCAGAAGGGCAAGATGTGATTGGTTCGTATTACATGGCCAATGGTTTTGGCGAAGGCTATTTTGGCATACAGGTTAATTCCGAATCAGAGCGTAGAGTTTTGTTTTCGGTATGGAGTCCTTTTGAAACCGATGATCCAAGTTCAATTCCTGAGGATGAAAAAATCATTCTTGTTAAAAAGGGAGAAGGTGTTTCTACCGGCGAATTCGGGAATGAAGGATCGGGTGGACAGAGTTTTCTAAGGTATAATTGGATTACGGGCAATACCTATCAGTTTTTATTGAAAGGCAAACCTTTAGCTGATGGTTATACACAATATACTGCTTGGTTCAAAGGACCGGAACTTCAGGACTGGAGATTAATCGCCAGTTTCAAGCGACCTAAAACACAAACGTGGTTAACTAACCAATATTCATTTTTAGAGAATTTTCATACCGAAACTGGTGCCATTTCGCGCATGGCTAAATACAATAATCAGTGGGTGCGCGATACTAATGGAGATTGGTTTGAAATGACAAAAGCGAAATTTACGGCCGATGCTACTGCTCGAAAAGAGTCACGTATGGATTATGCCGGAGGTGTTTCAGATGGTATTTTCTTTATGAAGAATTGTGGTTTCTTTAATGAAACAACTCCTATTGATAGTCACCATATGCGCACAGAGTTGGGTGTAGAGCCAGTAATTGATTTTGATAATTTGCCTTAAAATAGTTAAGTTAAATATGTTTCTTAATAATCCTCGTTAGGTGCTTCTGTACTTATCGAGGATTATGTGTAAATTTCAACCAGGTCTGAATAATTGCAAAATCATGAAGATAATAAAGAATAGATTTTCCCTTAGCGTAATAATAAGTGCACTTTTAACTATAAGTCAAATAACAGTGTTGGCTCAAACTGATCATAAACAGGATTGGGAAAACCCATTGATGTTTAATCAGAATAAAGAAGCTCCACATGCTTCTTTTATGTCATTTTCTAATATTGAGAAAGCTTTGGGAGCTAAACACCAGGCTTCGGTATTTTACAAAAGCTTAAATGGAACATGGAAATTCAACTGGGTACGGAAGCCAGCTGATCGCCCCATGGAGTTTTACAAACCAACTTTTGATGTAAGCGCGTGGGACAACATTAAAGTACCTTCCAACTGGGAAGTGGAAGGTTATGGAGTACCCATTTATGTAAATCACCAATATGAGTTTGCCGACTATAAGGCGCCGGTCTCTGACGAAATAAAATTTACAGATAAAATCTATCCATCAAATCCCGGACAAGTTCCGCATGACTATAATCCGGTGGGATCGTATCGACGCACTTTCACCGTGCCTGAAAGTTGGGATGGCCGTAAGGTATTTATTCAGTTTGGTGCAGTTAAGTCGGCCTTTTACATTTGGGTAAATGGTCAAAAAGTAGGCTACAGCCAGGGAAGTAAAACCGAAGCCGAGTGGGACATCACCAAGTATATGCAAAAAGGAGAAAATACCTTAGCTGTTGAGGTTTATCGTTGGAGCGATGGCTCTTACCTGGAATGTCAGGATTTTTGGCGCATCAGTGGCATTGAGCGCGATGTGTTTATTTATTCAACACCCAAAGTGCGCATCCGCGATTTCTTTGTACAGGGCGATTTATATCAATCATATACCGATGGCCTATTAAAGTTGGATGTGGATTTGAAGAATCATGTAAAGAATTTAAAATCGGGGAATTATAAGCTGAGTTATTACTTGTACGATCGCAATAGGAATTTGGTAGCTGAAGAAACTGTTAAGGCTGATATTCATAAAAAAGAAAACCTTAAACTATCTTTTGAAAAGGAAATTGAGACGCCTTTAAAATGGACGGCCGAAACACCTAATTTATACACGCTTGTTATTGGCATAGCAGATTCTAAAGGTAACACCGAGTTTGTTTCCACTAAAGTTGGGTTCAGAAAAGTAGAGATAATTGATGATTTATTTTATGTCAACGGTGTTCAGGTACTGATAAAAGGAGTGAATCGACACGAGCACAATCAACATACTGGTCACGTGGTGAATGAGGTGGATATGTTGCATGAGATTAAACTCATGAAGCAATTTAATATCAATGCCGTTCGTAATTCGCATTATCCAACTCACCCAAGGTTTTATGAGTTGTGCAATGAGCATGGTCTTTATGTAACTGACGAAGCCAATATTGAGTCGCACGGTATGTATTATGGTGAGCATTCTTTGGCAAAAAATCCAGAATGGAAAGAGGCACACCTGGATCGTAATATCCGAATGGTGGAGCGCAGTAAAAATCATCCATGCATCATTGTTTGGTCAATGGGCAACGAAGCCGGTGATGGTGAAAATTTCACTGCCGTTTATAAATGGATAAAAGAGCGTGATGCATCTCGACCCGTTCATTACGAGCGAGCCATAATGGGAGAGAATACGGATTTGTTTTGCCCACAATACCCGGGAGTAAAGTACCTCAAAAAGTATGCGTCTAAGCACCAGACTAAACCGATGATTATTAGCGAATATTCGCATGCCATGGGCAATAGTACGGGTAATCTTGTTGATTTGTGGGATGTTATTCATAATCGCGAAAACAAACAGTTGCAAGGTGGTTACATCTGGGACTGGATTGATCAGGGGCTATTGGAGCACGATGCTGAAGCACGACCTTATTGGACTTATGGTGGTGACTATGGTGAGGATATGCCCTCTGATAATAACTTCGTGATTAATGGAATTATTTTACCCGACTATACGCCACAACCAGCCATGTGGGAGGTGAAATATGCCTACCAATATGTACGATTCAATCAGGACAAATTGGCTGCTAATCAGGTTCGAATTATAAATTATCATGATTTCATTTCATTGGACGCCTACGATATTCGCTGGAGTTTATCGGCCAATGGCAAAGAAATTTACTATGGTCTATTCGATGTAGCATTAGAACCACATGAAAGCAAGGTGGTAGAAATACCTGTACCCGCAGTTCAGGGGCAGATAGATACAGAGTACTTTATAGACATATCCGTTCGCTTAAAACAAGCCACATCTCTTTTAGAAGAAGGGCATGAAGTGGCTCATGAGCAGTTTGAATACCTTGTGCCTGTTCATCCGATTGCCTCTCCAGAGTATATGGCTGAAGTTGAAACTTCAGAATCGGAAAAGGAAATTATTGTGAGTGCAGATAATTTTACCATCACATTTGATAAAACAGAAGGAACAATCAGTGCCTGGGAAGTGAATGGCAAAAGTCTCATTCAGAAAGGGCCTGCTATTAATTTTTGGCGAGCACCTAATGATAACGATAAGGGGAGCCGGATGATTGAACGACTTGGTGTTTGGCGTGAAGCTGGTCGGAATACTATAGTGAATTCTATAATTCTTGATGAGATATCTAAAAATAATGCGACAGTAAGGGTTGAATATGGTTTAAGTGAAGTTGGGGCGATTCAAAAAGTGGTTTATAAGATAAATGGTAATGGGACGATTAATGTTAAAACTAATATTGAATTAGGGTATGAAGACTTACCCGATTTGCCACGATTTGGAATGCGTATGGAATTACCAGTGTGCTTCGATAACTTGAAATACTTTGGCCGCGGACCATATGAGAATTACTGCGATAGAAACAGAGGTGCTTTTATTGGACTTTATAAGAGTAAAGTTGAATACCAATATTTCCCCTATGTACGACCACAGGAGAATGGCTATAAGACTGATGTGCGTTGGTTTGAGTTAAGAAATGATGACGGCTGGGGAATAAAGATTAGTAGTGTACCTACACTTGGATTCTCTGCCCTGCATAACCCTCTTGAGGATTTTGATCAGGAAACACATGAAGAGCACAAACATATTAACGACATTAATAAGAAAAATGGTGTATTTGTGAACTTTGACTTAAAACAAATGGGAGTTGCGGGCGATAATTCGTGGGGAGCAACGCCTTATAAAGAATACACCCTTCCAGCTCAGAATTATGAATTTAGTTTTAGTTTAGAACCAGTGTTTTAGAAAGAGTAAAGGCTGAGTTTAGTTAAATATTTGTAAATGTGAGAAAATAACTTGCCAAATAAGAAATTAACCCGATAATTTTATCTTTGAGGTAAATACTAGAAGATGGATTTAATTCAAAATACGAACGAATATAAAAAGTGGATTGAGGAATTAAAATCAGAGATTCAGAAGTCTCAGATTAAAGCGGCTATTTCTGTGAATCAGGCACTTTTGGATTTATATTGGAGGATTGGAAAAGCAATTTCGGAGAAAATAAATGAAGGAAATTGGGGAACGTCGGTTGTGGAAAATGCATCGAAGGATTTAAGAATTTATTTTCCAAATCAGCGAGGATTTTCTCGTTCGAATCTTTTCTCGATGAGAAAATGGTATGATTTTTACACAAAATCAAGACTTGAGATTGAAAAAGTCCAGCAACTTGTTGGACAAATTCCATGGGGCATAATGTGTTGATTATCACAAAGGCTGATACTATAGAAGAAGCTGTTTTTTATATTAACAAAACAATTGAAAATAATTGGTCTCGGGCAGTTTTGGAGCATCAGATCGATTTGAATTTTTATAAACGTTCAGGAAAAGCAATAACAAATTTCAATACTACATTACCAGAACCACAATCAGAATTAGCGATAGAGACACTGAAAGATCCATACAAATTTGATTTTCTGACTTTAAAAGAAAAGGCACTAGAGAAAGACATTGAGGAACAACTAGTAAAGCATATCACATCATTTCTTCTTGAACTTGGAGGTGGTTTTTCTTTTGTTGGGAGACAAGTTCCTGTAAAAATTGACGGCGAAGACTTCTTTATTGACTTACTATTCTATCATATCAAATTGAAATGTTATGTGGTTGTCGAATTGAAATCCGTAAAATTCAGAGCAGAATATGCAGGGAAAATGAATATGTACCTTTCTGCGGTTGACGATTTAATGAAAAGTGAAAGTGAAAATCCAACGATAGGATTACTTCTTTGTAAAAGTAAATCGGAAGTGATAGCAGAGTATGCACTACGAGGAATCTCTCAACCAATTGGGGTTGCAGAATATGAAATTGTAAAATCTATACCATCTGACTTAAAGCCTGAGTTGCCAACTGTAGAAGAGATAGAACAAGAATTGGCTTCAACAATGTATAAAAATAATAACCGTGATGATGAGTAAATTAAACGTCAAAGATTTGCTTCAACTGAAATGTAATTTGACACGTATGTGTTGTGGGTTCTTTTACGTTTCTCAAAGTCAATAAATTAGCGTGGTGATTGCTATGGAGGAAATCAGCGCAGTAAAATTTTATGAATCCAAAAAAAATGGTAATGTTTAAAAGCAATTTTCTTGATGCTGATGAACTATAAACGAATTATACAAATTGTTCTGCTAATGGCAGTGCTTGTTTTAAGTACTTACTTGTTCAAACAAGCTGATACTTATACTTCGAGTGCTGCTTTTTGTAATAGTTGCCATGTTCATAATCATGCTCAACTGTCCTGGGAAGGGTCAACTCATTACATCGAATCTGAAGAGGAGCTTAGCTGTGTTTCGTGTCATCTTCCCCCAAAAGGAGAAGGTTTTTATCGTGAGAAAATTAAAAGAGGTTTTAAGGATGTTTACGCCTATTATTTTAAAGATTCTGTGGATCATAATTGGGAGTTGAAGTCCAGGCCAGAACAAGCCAGGGAACATACATTTAAAGCCTCTTGTTTAGAGTGCCACCCTAAACTGTTTCCTATTCAGTTATCGCCAAATGGTGAAATAGCCCATTGGCATTATCAGCAGCATGAAACAGATATGCATTGTATCGATTGTCATTTAAATGTTGGACATGGACCAGGCGGAAAAGCATCTCATAATTTTGAGTTATTGAACACAACTATAAAAACTGATACCTTATATCTGGTTTCGGCACAGATACGCGATTTAAAGAGTTTTACTGAAACCATTCCTCAAAGTAGTATTGGTTTTGATATGATTGCCATTGAAAAAGGAGATTCATCTTTTTTTATTGGGAAAGCCGAGGTAAGCTGGGATGAGTATTTATTGTTCCTAAGAGAAACAGAATCAGAAGGCAGAAGTGAGAATGAGATCGATGGCTTTAGTGGAGCTACACCACCATGGGGTAATCCTGATCAAGGTTGGGGAATGGGAAGTCGTCCGGCCATTACCATGACGCATCATGCAGCAAGTATGTATTGTAAATGGTTGTCGGTACGAACCGGGAAAAGCTATCGCTTGCCAACTGAGGCGGAGTGGGAGTATGTAGCCAGGCAGGTAATTACAACAGAATCAGAATTGGTTAATACCATCAATTCAGATAAAACAAAAACCATAGAGCCGCAAGAGGTAAGTCCTGATGTACTTGGTTTACATCATTTGTTTGGCAATGTCAAAGAGTTTTGCGCCGATGAATTTGAGAAAGGCAGCAAAGAGCATGTTCTGAAAGGAGGTTCTTTCAAATCAGAAAAGACAAATTATCGAGCTGATTATCGGGAAGCGACACAGCACGATCATTGGATGAAAACCGATCCGCAAATACCCAAAAGCATTTGGTGGTATTCCGATTGTAATGATGTTGGCTTTCGTTTGGTATTAACTTATCAGAATACAGAAAAACCGTAATGATATGGGCAAATATTCACGTCGCGAGTTTATAAATAATACCCTGTTGGCAGGTGGATTAACATTGGCATCGAGCTTGGGGAGTTGCAAGTCAAAATCGGTAAAACAACCCTTGGATGCTGCACCTGACGGACCCGTGCTTAAAGCTGGTTTAATTGGTTGCGGTTCACGGGGTACAGGTGCTGCAGTTAATTACCTCGATGCAGGGCCAAGTTTGGAATTGGTGGCCTTGGGCGATGTGTTTGAAGATAAGTTAATAGCTTGCCGACAAAACCTAAAGGAAAAAAAGGGAATTGAAATAGATTCGGAAAAGTGTTTTGTTGGCTTAGATGCGTTTCAAAAAGTGATTGATGCTGGTGTTGATGTGATACTACTGGCAACTCCGCCTTATTTTCGTCCTGAGCATTTCGAAGCGGCAGTTAAAGCCCGTAAGCATGTGTTTATGGAGAAGCCGGTTGCCGTTGATCCGGTGGGCGTACGCAGTATTCTTATTAATTCTGTGAGAGCAGAGGAACTTGGTTTAAGTGTTGTAACGGGTACAATAAAGCGCCATCAGGCCGATTACCTCGAAACCTATGAGCGCATTAAATCCGGAGCCATTGGCGATATTGTATCGGGCAATTGTTATTACAATCAAGGTAAATTGTGGCATGTTAATCCACGTGCTGAGTGGACTGAAGTTGAGTCGATGATTCGGAATTGGGTTAATTGGACCTGGTTATCGGGTGATCATATAGTGGAGCAGCATATTCACAACCTCGATTTAATGAATTGGTTTATCGGTTCTCATCCTCTTTCGGCCACAGGCTTTGGCAGTCGTCAGAGACGTACCACTGGCGATCAGTTCGATAATTTCAGTGTGGATTATATCTATCCTAACAAGGTGCATGTGCACAGCATGTGTCGACAAATTAATGGCTGTACTAACAAGGTGAGCGACCTAATTCGAGGCACGCATGGTTATACCAATTGTGAGAATACCATATTTAATGCCAAAGGCGAAATGAAATGGAAATACGAATTAACAGAAGAACAGGAAAAAGACAAGTGGCACTTTTTTTGGCGTGCTTTTGCCCAGGAGCATATTGATTGGGTGACTGCCATCAGAACCAAGGTGCCCATCAACGAAGGTAAACAAATAGCCGAAGCAACATTAATGGCGATTATGGGAAGAATATCAGCATATACTGGGAAAATTGTTACTTGGGACGAAATGCTTAACAGCGATCTTCGAATTGGCCCCAAGGTTTTTGATATGTTTACTACAGGCATAAAAAAGGCTATCCCAGTAATGGGGACATTGTAGTTTGCGATTACTTGCCAGGGTTACTTTTATTCGTTTTTAAGCTTTTCTCCCAGTAAGGTTTAAACTGCTCAATCATAAAATGTTTCCACACATTTTCAATTACCTCGGGCCATTCTGCTTCAAATTCACCTGCACCATGCACCTCTATTTTAAGTATGGTGGAATCATTAATAGCCGATAAATGATAGGTGCTGACCAATGTTAGAGCATGACCCGCCAAGCCAAGCGGGCCTTCCATGCGGAGCAATTTACCTCGTTGCGCACCTGTAACCACGGCATGGCGAACACCATCGCCCGACTCATCAAATATTTCGTAAAAACCACCGCCCGGTTTTGCTTCAATGTATAATTGATGTGGGTTACCTGAAAAAGTATGATCCCACCATGGACTGATATCACCCGTTAGTTTATCGTACACTTGTTCAGGTGCTCCTGATAGTTTTGTTTCCAACTCAAACTGAAAGTTGGTTGCGATTGTTTTTTCTTTTTTACTATTCTGACAAGCAAAAAAGATTAATGCCAATATGGTGATGGTAAACAGTCTCATGATTCCATGTTGTTTTTTAATCCGTATTTTTTATCTCACTCACAATGCTTGTTGATAAATTATTAATCAATTGAAAAATACTTTTTAAAAAATTCTTTTCCACAGGCGAAAGCTCTGCCAGTTCAATTGTATTTACAGGGTGTTCACCAGCCTGAATTAAGCGGGATTGATTCTTAAGGCGTATTTTCATCACATAATTGTAAGCTAAACTTATGTCCTTGTAAAAATCCTCTGATATTTTTCCAGCCTCGTAAAGCGCCTTAATACGTTCGGTCGTATTTGTGGTTTCAATACCATGTTTAAGCGCACTTACTCTGCTGTATTTTACAATTGGTGTTAATATCGTTTTTAGGTCAATGGTTTTTTCTTTTGATGTATGATCATTTCCCACCAGGTTACCAAAGGCATTAATTGGCGATTTAAAATTGCTGGTCATCTCAGCTAGTTTTAGCAGGAACTCGTTATTTGATTGAGCCAAATTCATAACATGTTGTCTCAAATCATCACTCAGTTGATTGTCTCCGTATATGGTTCTGAAATCAATAAAGGTACTGGCCTCAATCAATCTTTCAATATCTGGTTCATCTACCCAAGATGAGAAATAGGCTTTCCATTTTGAGAGCGGTTGGCACCATTTGGGGTTACAAGCCATCATGCCACCCTTGCAATAGTTATAACCAATTTGATCGAGCGAATCTGATATGTAATTGGCCAATTCCAGGAAGTACTCTTGTACTTTTTCATTGCTATGGGCATCGTCGTAAATTAAGCCATTGTCCTGATCGGTTAGGAGTGTTTGCTCCCTTCTGCCTTCACTACCAACTACCATAAACACATATTTGCATGGGGCAGGGCCATAGGTCTCAATGCCAAATTCTATGATTTTCCGAGTGATTCTATCTGAAATTGAAGAAGCAAAAGCAACGGTGTCGTATGTGTTTTCATTGCTTTCGGCTAATGCATGAATGAGTGTTGGTATTTTGTTGTGAATGATAGCTAATTCTTCAACTGTATTGGTGTTTTCTATTTCGAGCAATAAGTAGGCAAGCGTATTGTGCTGGATGGAAATAATACTCTCGTAAGAAATAACGCCCGAGATGGTATTATCGTGATCGGTAGTTACCAGGTGAGAAACTTTTTGGCTAGTGAAAGATAACAAGGCTTCGTGCAGACTGGCCGAGTCCGAAATGGTGCATATAGGCGCAGTCATGATGCTGGCAACCGGACTGTCTAAATTACTACTTTTAGCCACCGCTTTTTTGGTCACATCCTTGTTGGTTACAATGCCCAGAATGATCTTATCTTGTTTTACCAGTAGAAAATCTTTTTTCAAACGACTCATTTTATTGGCGGCCATTTGAATGCTGGTATCAGCTGTGCAAGCTGCGATTGATTGAACCAGGTGTTTAATAGGCTGCTTCATCAATAAGAGAGAAGTCTTAACTTCTCCTGATAGTTTGTCTGATTCCCGTTCAGCTACTTCTTTTCGCGATACTTCTTTGGTTGTAATAATGTAACCATAGGTATCGGCGTATTCTACCTTCGAAATGGAGATGATCACTTCCTTTAGTATGTTGTCGCTACAAATGAGAGACGACTCAAAGGAGAATGATTTAGTGTTATCTTTGAAGTTGGGATGAATGCTTTCCCACTTAGTGGTAAATAATTCTTCTAGTTTTTTATGGCTAATTTCTTCTTGACTAAAGCCACAAAGTGTTCTGAATTTTGCATTCGAGAAAATAATAGATTCATTCAGAAACATGAGTGTTCCTTCATTTGATGCCTCTACCAGTGTGACGTATTTTTGCCGTGATTTATGTAATTCTGCAGTTAGATTTCTCCGCTTTAGTTCAATTCCTAAGCTTTGGCGAACCACATAAAAAAGTATCAATGCGATGATGAAGGCAATAATCAAGGAAATGATTAAAAGGGAGTTTTTTAGCGCTTTAATCTCTTCTTCAACATCATCGAGGTAGATACCCGTTCCAACGATCCAGCCCCAGGGTTCAAATGATTTAACCGACGATAATTTAGGGACAATTTTTGTGGAATCATCCTTCCACTGCCACATGTAATCGATAAATCCTTCATTTTGTTCTTTTACAACTTTAGTGGCTTCAACAAAGAGTTTTTTACCATTGGCATCGTAATAGTTGTTTAAATCCGTTCCAATAAGTTCTGGGCGGTAAGGATGCATTATCATTGTTGGTTTTTCATCAATTATCCAGAAATAATCTTTTTGCTCGGAGCCATAACGTATTTGCGCTACTCTTTCTTTAGCCAGCTGTTGTGCTTCTTGCAGACTAATTGTTGAATCGGCATATTCACTTTCGTATTCACTAATTAAACTCCAGGCTGTATTGGTTAGTTCTGCAATCATTTCCTTTTTATCATCCATTATGGCTTTCTCAAAAAATGGAATGAAGAAAACCTGAATGGAAGCAATAAACAATATGATTGCCAAAGAGGATGGTAAAACGACACCTAAGTAGAAGCTTCTGTTGTTTTTCAAAATGTGGGCATTAACGATATTAAAAATGAAATCGGATAGCATTACAGCTAAAGTTCCCGACTAAATTAATGATTTTCGATATAACTATTGTAATCAAGTAAAAGGTAACTACGAATGGTATAAAAATAAGAATCGCATCTTTAGCACAATGTGTGTATAAAGATGCGATCCTTAATATGAATTAAATATTGTTTTTAGAATATTCCCTGTATGCCTGGCAACTGTCCTACCAATGCAAGTGAAACAACACAAATCACGAACATAACTGCCGGTATAATTAGTTTCTCAGACAAAGAAAGTTGTTTAGCTCTGTCAGGATCTCCTATTAAACCAAGGTTATCGAGTAACATGGTTAAGGCCCATCCGAATACCGGGTTAACAAATGCACTTGCAAAAATACATGTTCCTGCACTTAGGGCATCTTTTTGCTTTTGTACCATCTGCATTCCGGCTTCAAGTAATGGTAGAAACACACCAACAATAAGCGCCACACGTAGTACTGGAGCCCACATGGCCAAATCCATTGGTGCACCAAGAATAGACACTAATACACAAAGCAGACCTGTTAGTATGGCACCACCAGGAATAGGGCGTTTAGCAATAGCTGCCGGAATCATGTATGTACCCCAGGATGATGCTAAGTTACCACCACCAAGAAACGATCCTACCGCCTGGCGAATGGATGTGATTGTCATCGTATCATCGATATCCATTAATACATTCTTCGCTTTTTTAGGGTAGTTAAGCTCTTGGAATACGCGGTGTCCTAAATAATCGGGAGTCCACATGGCAACAGCCAAAATAGCAAAAGGCGTTACGGCTAAGAATTCTTTTAGTCCCGGCCATCCTAAGGTCCATCCAGTATCTTCTCCCCACCACCAACGCGGGTCGAAATGAGGTAATCCCGGTTCAGTAACAAATTTAAAATCGGCTCCCATGGAAAAAGCAATAATACCTGCAATGGCCGAACACAATGGTATAGCTAACCAACGCTTGTTGATACGTGCCAGAAGGGCATATATAATGACAGTAGTACCAATCACAACAAATGAAATAGGACCTGCTTTCGCATCTAATCCGGCCTCGGCTGCCGACCATAAACCAAACTTGCTAATTTGACTGAAAAGGCCTGTTGCACCAAGGAAAATAAGCAATCCGGCACGAACACCAACACCAGTAATGTTCATCAGTTTTGAGCCACCTTTGGAAACAGCCAGCACCATACCAAAAACACCTACCATTACTCCCAATGCCAGTGGATGTCCTCCGGCAGCAGCAATCATTGCAATTAGTGGTATCATTGGACCATGCGTTCCGGCAAGGTTGGCATTAGGATTTAAAACGCCTGAAAATAAAATGACGAAAATACCACCAGCGATTAGCATCTCCCAGCGTACATTTTCTGCTATGAATGCATTTTGCAGCACAGAATCGCCTCCAAATAAATTAAACTCTGTAGCAAATGCCGCAACCATGGCAGCTACCATCACAATTTTACCAATTGTTGCAGCTAGTGCAGGAACAAAATCTTCAATTTCGATTCTGAAATCTCTAAAAGGAAGATTCAATCTCCATTTACGAAATTTCATCACTTCCAACTCGTGCTCTAAGTACTCATTCCTATTGGAAAAGTCCTTGGCATCCCGCCTTTTCTCTTTGTAACTCTTACTCATACTCTTAAATTCAGCCTCTTAATAAATGTTGTTTTTATACACAAAGGCAGCAAAAATAGTAAAATAGCGATAAGTCACAATACTTATTGTGCTATCTAACAGTGATTTTGATCGATTATGAATAAGGCTTTTTGCCTGCACTCACTGTGCTTTTTGGCAGACCCATATGTTACGGGTAAATTTTTTACCTTTTTTTTCTACAGTACAATGGTCAGAAATGCTCAATCCTGATTGTTTTATCAGAGCTTTAATATCGAGTGTAGATACAATAACCAGTTTATCGGCTAACTTCGAAGCTGATTCTAAAATGTGCAAGGTGTTATTGTCATCCGAATGGCTAAACAAATTGTAGGGCAAGTCAACTATGGCAGCATCGTAGCTGGTGTTGATGTCTTTTAGGTCGGAGCGATACACATTGGCGGTGTAATTAAAATGAGCCAGATTTTCTCTTGTTGCCTTGCATGCTTTCCAATGAATGTCGCAGCCCTCAATGTCGATTCCGGAAATACATGCCTCAAGCATTACTGTGCCAACACCACAGCCAGCATCTAATAAGCGTTTCTTACTATTGCCTTTTGAAGCAATGCTGACAAGCGTTTTCGCAATGTCTATGTTGATTGCACTGCTAAATGAACAAGGTTTATTCTGGTGTTTCAGCCAATCGCTGTCGTGTTTTGTTAATACCCCGAAATACCAGGTGTTTTCGAAATAGCATATGGAATAAATAATGGTTGGATTAACATAGTCGGGATCGCCTTCGATGCAAAAGCCCACGTCTTTTAACTTGCTTAACCTTTCGGGATATTTGGTTTTGTCGCCATCCAAAACTAGGTATTCAGCCTTAAAACCATCGATGTGAATGTTTTTTTGTTTGATCTCATCAAGCAGCGAAGAATAATCACTTGAGTGTGAATGAATGTCAAATCTACATCTGATAAAGGGACTTATGGAAGGATCTACTTTTATGTTCGAAAACAAAAAGTTGTTTTTTTCTTCTTTATCGAAAACTTGCCTCGATTCCAACTTACATAATTCACTATTATGAATGTCGTATGTAAATGAATATATATAGCGGTGATTGTGCATATAAAATATTAGTTCTTGTGAAGATTAATTAAGTGGCGTTTCTCAATAAAAAGATAACTGATTAGATGTCTGTTTACCTTCCTAAGAAAAGCTAATTATTTTTCCAGTTCTAAAAGGGCTTCGTAAGGATCTCCTTTCAATCCTAGTTCAATAGCAAAAGCAGGTTCCGTTTTGTATCCTTTTTCTTTTAATTTGATAATTCTTTTCCTGAATTCATCACCATGTTCCAGAAGCAAATTATGCTCAATAATCATGTGACGATAAGCCCTTTGGTTAACAGTTGGAACATTCTGACCAAATATTTCTATTTCAAATCCATCCATGAAGAAATTAGCAACAATCGCTAATGATTCTTGTGATGTGTTTTTCCAAATTTTAAATCTTTCAGCAGTACCGAACTCTCTTACCAGTAGTTTTTCAATACTGTGTTTGTCAGTAAAGTGGCAAACGATATCTAAATCACTATTCTCAATGTCAATATTGATAGGGATTGTTCCTACTAAAATTGGATCAAACTCATTGAGAATAGTCATTATTTCATTTTTGCTTAGAACTTCATAAACGTGCCTTTGCTTGTCGTTTCCACCTTTTAGATATGTTATGTTTTTAAAGTCTATGTTTGAGTTCATTGTTTTTTAAGTAGTCTTCTAACGGCTTGTCAAATAGAGCGTGGTTAAAGCTTTGTATTTTATATTTTCATACACTAGTGACCGACTAATTTTTTAAAATGAGGGTACTCCCTAAAGGTTTCCCCTCAAAGTTGTAAATTGATTTTGCGAAACATTTTACAACA